>JAYVXL010000384.1:0-18312 GCA_043785185.1 Myxococcales bacterium | reverse complement strand
CGTCGATCGCGCAAGTCCGCGGGCGACGCCCCCCGGGCCGCGGACGCGCTCGGGCGCGGCGCCGCGTCGCTCGACGGATCGAACGCCGGATCGCGCAGCGGCTCGCTCTTCCCCTTGCACGACGAGCACGCCGCGAGCGAGGCCGAGGCCGCGAGCAGGGCCGCGCCGAGCGCGCCCCGCACAAACGCCGCGCGCGCGCCCGCGCGCGCGCTCACGCCGTCGTCCCCGGGATCGTCGTGAGCCATCGCCGCACGAGCGAGTAGCCCTCGCGTACGAGGGTGAGGCTCGTCGACTCGTTCTTCTGGTGCGCCTGCGCGTTCTCGCCTGGGCCGAAGTTGATCGCCGGCACGCCGAGCGCGGCGAAGCGCGCCACGTCCGTCCACGCCTGCTTCGGCTCGGTCGTCGTGACGCCGCACCGGACGAGGTGCTGCACGAGCGGGTGGCTCGCGGACGGCATCGCGGCCGGCGACAGATCGGTGAACGCGATTTTCGCGCGATCCGCGACGAGACCGCGCAGGTACGCTTGCGCCTCGTCGAGCGAGCTCGTGGGCGCGAAGCGGTGGTTCACGTTGAGGACGAACTTGTCCGGCACGACGTTTCGACCGCGCCCGCCGTCCTTCGCGTGCGTGACCGTCGTGACGGTGCGGTAGACGAGGCCTTCGATCTCGACCTCCTTCGGCGGGATTTTTCCAATTTCGGCGATGAGCTCCGCGCCCGCGGTGACCGCGTTCTGCCCCTCCCACGGCCGCGCGCTGTGGGCGGTGCGTCCCTCGAACGTGACCTCCGCGTGGACCGAGCCGTTGCACCCGAGGTGCAGCTTGTTGTCCGACGGCTCCATGCACACCGCCAGATGGACGCCCGCGAGCTCCGGATCCTTGACGAGCACCGGGCCCAGCTCGTTCTCGGAGAACGGCCCCTCCTCGCGCGCGTAGAACACGAGCGTGAGATCGCACGGCAAGCTGACGAGCGGCAGCGTCTCCGCGAGCGCGATCATGACCGCCAGCCCGCTCTTCATGTCGGCGGCGCCGGAGCCGAAGCAGCGATCGCCCTCGACGCGCGCGGGCCCGTTCTCGGTGCGCACCGTGTCGAGGTGCCCGACGAGCGCGATCTTCGGGCGACCCGCCCCGCGGCCGCGCGTGATGGGGACGACGAGCGAATTGCCGTAGCGGCGCGCGGACGTGCCGGGCACCTTCGACAGGCGCGCCTGCACCGAGTCGCAGATCGCCTCCTCCTCGCCGATGGGCGACGGGATCGCGCAGAGCCAGAGCAGCGTCTCGTCGGTGAGCTCTTGGCCGAGCGCATCGGAGAGGTCCTGCGTGCGGTTGACTTCCTTGCCCCGCTTCCTCGTGTTCATACGGCGACTCCGAAGTCGCGGAGCGCGGCGTTGAGGCTCACCTTGCGATCGGTGGACGCGCTGCGCTTGCCGATGACGAGCGCGCACGGCACGCCGAACTCGCCGGCCGGGAACCTCTTCGGACGCGTGCCGGGGATGACGACGCTGCGCGCGGGGACGTGCCCCTTCCACTCGACGGGCTCGCTCCCGGTCACGTCGATGATCGACGTCGACGCGGTGAGCACGACGCCGGCGCCGACGACCGCCTCGCGCCCGACGCGCACGCCCTCGACGACGATCGCGCGCGAACCGATGAAGCAGCCGTCCTCGATGATGACGGGGCGGGCGCCCGGCGGCTCGAGCACGCCGCCGATGCCGACGCCGCCGGACAGGTGGCAGTCCTTGCCGACTTGCGCGCACGAGCCGACCGTCGCCCAAGTGTCGACCATCGAGCCCGCGCCGACGCGTGCGCCGATGTTCACGTACCCGGGCATCACGATGACGCCCGGCTCGCAGAACGCGCCTCGCCGCACGACGCCGGGCGGCACCACGCGCACGCCCTGCGCGGCGAGGCCCCGCTTCGGCGGAATCTTGTCGTGGAACTCGAGCGGGCCGGCCGTCCACGTCTCCATCTTGCGGATCGCGAAGTAGAGAACAATGGCCTGCTTCACCCACGCGTGCACGGTCCACTCGCCGTCCTCCGCGCCCCCAGGCGACGAGCCGTCGGGCGGCGAAGCGACGCGGATTTCGCCGCGGTCGAGCGCGTCGATCGTCTCCTCGACGGCGCGCGCATGACGCTCGTCGGCGAGCATCGTCCGGTCCGCGAACGCCGCCTCGACGAGCAACCTCCGCTCTTCCGAAGACATGCGCGGACTCTAGATCATCCCCCCGTCACGGACGCTGAATTTCTGCGCTCACGGCGCCTTTTCCAGGGCGACGGGTAAAGACAGAACGACCGCGGCCGACGCGATCACGAGGCTGCCGCCCATGGCCTTTGCGGCGCCGTCGAGCACGGCGTCGGTCGGCGGAACACGGCGCATTCCGCGCGTCGTCACCTGCGGGAGCTCGGCGTCCTCGGCGGTGGCGGCGCTCACGCTCAAGGTCACGTGGAGCGCGTGGCAGCGGGCGCGGACGACGGCGTCGCGCACGCCTCCCTCGCGCGCCCGGACGATCGCGCCGCCGAGCACGCGGGCGACGACCTGCGGGTCGGCGCGGACGATGCACGCCGCGTCCTCGGTGTCGACGCGGACGAGGAGCCCCTCCGACGACGGCGGCACGCTGCCGGCCATGCCGAGCGCCGCGCGCGTGAGCTCGCCGAGCGAGAGCTCCCCCCAACCCGCCTGGTCGGCGCGCGCGCGGGCCGACAGGTCGAGCAGGTCGACGGTCGCGTCCACCTGCCCGCGCACGTTGGTCATGACCAGCTCGAGCGCGAGGCGCGCACGCGTCTCGAGGCCCGCGGAGCCGGCGTCGCGCAGCGCCTGCTCGAGCATGTCCACGCGCTCGCGCGCGTAGGTCGCGAGCACGGCTTCGGCGTCGTCGAACGCGGCGCGCAGCACGTCGCAGCTCGCGAGGAGCTCAGGGACGAGCTCGGCGAGCTGCGCCGCCCGGACGCGCGGGCTGCGCAGCAGCGTCTCAAGGTTGTGAACGGCCGCGAGGGCGTCGCGGATGCGACCCCACGTGGCCGTGCGTAGCGGTTGGTCTTTGGTCATCGGGGAAGCCGGGCTTCCCCCCCGTGGGCCCGAAATGATTCGGTTCCGTGTTCTCGTGCGAAGCACGATTCGCCAAAGGCGATGTGCGGGGAGGCTCGGCGCGCCAGCGACGAGGGGGCGCAGCCCCACCCGAGTCGTATCTAAAACGCGGAGCGTGATTCTCGACCGAGAATCACACTCGGCGTTTTAGCCGGCGACGGGCGCGACTTCGGAGGCGGCGAAGAAGTAGCCGATCTCGATCTTCGCGTTGTCGAGCGAGTCGGAGCCGTGGACGGCGTTCTCGCCGACGTTGGCGCCGTAGAGCTTGCGGATGGTGCCCGCCTCGGCCTTCGCCGGGTCGGTCGCGCCCATGACCGAGCGGTATTGCGCGACGGCGTTGTCACGCTCGAGCACCGCGATGACCACCGGCGAGCGCGTCATGAACTGAACGAGCTCCCCGAAGAACGGCCGCGCCTTGTGGACGGCGTAAAAGCCCTCGGCGACCTGCCGGGAGAGGTGCGTGCGCTTGAGGGCGACGACGGTGAAGCCGCTCTCCTCGAGCTTGGCGAGGACGTGCCCCGCCTTGTTCTTCTCGACGGCGTCCGGCTTCACGATGCAGAGGGTTCGTTCGATGGCCATGGTTTTGCCGCATCTCTCTAGAGGAGGACGCCCAAAAGTGCAAGACGACGCGGCGAAATCGGCGGTAGTCTCCGTCGCGAGGCATTTGGGCATGTCAGCGAGCGCGAAGGTGGAGACCGACGTCGTCGTCATCGGTGCGGGTCACAATGGCCTCGTCGCCGCCGTGCTCCTCGCGCGGAAGGGCCTGCGCGTCCACGTCGTCGAGGACAAGGCGGTGGTCGGCGGCGCGGTGCGCACCGAGCGGCCGTTCGCCAAGGCCCCAGGACTCGGCGTCTCCACCGGCGCGTACCTCCTCGGGCTCATCCCGCCGGAGCTCTTGCGCCGGCTCGGCGTCGACATCCCCACGCGGCGCCGCGATCCGCATTATTTTTTGCCGACGACCGACACGCGTTACCTCATGTTCGGGTCGGACGCGGCGAGCACGAAGCACCAGTTCGTCGAGTTCTTCTCGGAGGCCGACTGGCGCGCCAACGAGGCGATGAACGCCGAGATCGCCAAGATGCGCGACGACATCGCGCCGACGTGGCTGCAGGAGCCCATCTCGATCGAGAACACCGCCGACAAGTACGTGCGCCCCGAGCTCCGTGAGGCGTTCGTCAACCTTTGCCGCGGCAGCGTCGGCGACTACCTGAACCGCTTCGACTTCAAGAGCGATCTCGTCAAGGCGATGTACGCCACGACCGACGGCTTCTCCGGCGTCTACGGAACGTGGGACACGCCCGGCACGGGCATGAATTTTCTCGTCCACAACATGTGCCGCCTCCCCGGCGCCGACGGCACGTGGCTGCTCGTCGAAGGCGGGATGGGCACCATCACGCAGCGCATCGCCGAGGCGGCCAAGCGCGCGGGCGCCGTCATCGAGACGGGCAAGGCCGTCACGCAGATCCTCGTGCAGGGCAACGTGACCAAGGGCGTCGTCCTCGCGGACGGCACCGAGATCTCCGCGAGCGTCGTCGTGTGCAACGCCGATCCGTTCCGCATGCGCGCGCTCGTCGGCGACGACGCGCTGCCCGCCGAGTACACCGAGCGCCTCGACGCGTACGCGACGAAGCCGGGCTCCACCTTCAAGCTGAACCTCGCGCTCAAGGGGCTGCCGAAGTTCACGTGCTGCCCGGACGACAAGCGCGTCTACGGGCCGACGATTCACCTGCTCCCCGACGAGCCCGGCGTCATCCAGTCGCTCAAAGACGGCTTCGCGCAAGTGCAGGCCGGTGAGCTCCCCAGCTTCCCCACGATCGAGTGGTACATCCACACGACCGTCGACCCGACGCTCCGCGACACCGAAGGCCACCACAGCGCAGCGCTCTTCGTGCAGTGGGTGCCGTACGAGCTGTCGGGGGGCAAGACGTGGGAGCAAGAGGAGGCGGGGTTCGTCGAGCACCTGCTCTCCATCTGCGACCGCTTCGCGCCAGGCACGAGCGATCTCGTCGTCGACTATTTCGCGCTCCACCCGAAGAAGATCGAAGAGCACTTCGGCATCACGCGCGGGCACATCCACCACGTCGACAACGGGTGGGGCTTCTCCGATCGCCTCCCGTACGCGACGCCCGTCGCCGGCCTCTACTCGTGCAGCGCCGGCTGCCACCCGGCCGGCGCGGTGATCGGCGCGGCCGGCCACAACGCGGCGGCGCGCGTCGTAAAGGACATGGAGGCGGGCCTCGAAGAGACGCTCGCGCAGGTGAAGCATCGGTGAGCGGTGAGTTGCGAGCAGCGACGGTGCCCGTCTGCTCCGCGCCGAGCCCGCGCGCTCAGCGCGGCTTCGAATAGACCTGGACCGCCACGTCGCCTTTGCCCTTGTCCGCGAACAGCTCGACGAGCACCGGCGCGTCGGTGTCCAGGCAGATCGGCGGCTTGCCGATCGTCGGCGTGGTGTCGTCGTCGAAGTCCTCGCCGAGGAGCGTGCCCTTCGGCACCCTCCACACGCGGAGATCGAAGTCGATGACCTGCCCGTCGCGCGAGAAGCCGACGACGACGTAGCAGCGCCCGCCGCGCAGGGTCACGTCGGTCTTCGCGTGCCCCTTTTCGGCGAGCGTCGCGGTGTACGTGGGCCCCTCGGCGGTCATGCCGGGCGCGAACCATGCGCTCGTCTCTTTGAGGCCCTGCGCGAGCGGGCCGTCGTAGCTCGCGACGACGCGCGCCGCAGGGGCGCCGCTCGCCGCGACGAAGCCCGGGTCCACGTCGCCTCCCGCGGCCGGCGCGGCGACGACAGGAGGCGCGGCCACGGGAGCGACGGGGGGAGGCGCGACCGCGGGCGCCGGGCTCCCGCCGCACGCGGCGAGGACCAGGAGCGACGAGAGCGAAACAGAGCCTGAGACTGAACGATGCATGGCCTGCACATACCAGTCCGACACCCGCGACGCACGCGCGGCTCGGCGCTAGACTGCGCGGCCATGCCCAGCCTCGCGTGCACGTTCGCGGCGTCGCTCGCCGCCGCCGCCCTTCTTGGCGCCTGCGGAGGTGGCCCACCCGCCGCTCCGCCGCACATCGCGACGCCGGCGCCAACCGCGCAGCCGGACGCGCGCGCTGATCGCGATGCTGCCGCGCCCCGCGCGAAGGAGACGACACCGATGACCGCCGAGGAGCGCGCGCGCGCGATCGTGAAGAGGCTCGCCGACCACGACTTCGACGGCGTCGCCGCGACGTTCGCTCCGAAGATGGCGCAGGCCGTCTCGCGCGACCAGCTCGCGCAAGTATGGTCGCAGGTCGAAGGCGCGAGCGGGAAATTCCAAGGGACGAGCGACGCCGCCACGCACGCCACGAAGGCGGCCGACGTCGTCGTCCTGACCGCGCGCTTCGAACGCGGCGAGTTCACCGTCACCGTCGCGATCGCCAAGGAGGGCGGCGCCGTCGAGGGGCTGCTCATGCGGCCGAAGATCCCCCACGCGTACGCGACGCCGGGCTACGCCGACCGCACGGCGTTCACCGAGCGCGACGTCACCGTCGGCGCCGCGCCGTGGTCGCTCCCCGGCACGCTCAGCCTCCCGAAGGAGGCGCGTGAAGGCCACGCGAAGGTCGCCGCCGTCGTGCTGGTCCACGGCTCCGGCCCCAACGACCGCGACGAGACGCTCGGCGGCGTGAAGCCGTTCCGCGATCTCGCGTGGGGCCTCGCGTCGCGCGGCATCGCCGTCCTCCGCTACGAGAAGCGCACGCGTCAGTACGCGGACAAGATCGGTGCGGGCACGGAGCTGACGGCGAAGGAGGAGGTCGTCGACGACGCGGCCGCCGCGGTGCGCCTGCTGGCGTCCGAGCCGAACGTCGACGGCAAGCGCACGTTCGTTCTCGGTCACAGCATGGGCGCGACGCTCGCGCCTCGCGTAGCCGCGGCCGCGCCGGAGGTGGCCGGGCTCGTCCTCGTCGCCGGCACCACCCGGCCGCTCGAGGACGTGATCCTCGAGCAGCACAAATACCTGCTCGGTCTCGGCAACGTGCCCGAGGCGCAGAGCAAGCCCCTCCTCGAGCGCCTCGAGCGGCAGGTCAAGAACGTCAAGGATCCCAAGCTCGCGCCCGACACGCCCGCGGACGATCTCCCGCTCGGCGTCGGCGCACGCTACTGGCTCGATCTGCGCGGCTACGACGCCGCGAAGGCCGCGGCCGCCCTCAAGAAGCCCACGCTCGTCTTGTGGGGCGCGCGCGATTTCCAGGTGCGGCAGGTCGATTTCGCCGGCTACGAGCGGGCGTTCGCGGGCCGCAAGGACGCGGTGCTGCGGACGCTCACTGGCATCAGCCACGCGCTCACCGCTGCGCCGGCGGGCGCCGGGCCCATGAGCACGCCCGACGAGTACGAGCTCGACGCGAACGTCGACCCCGTCGTCATCGACGCCATCGCGCGCTTCATCGAGCCGAGCAAGCGCTGACTCGCGCGGGGCCTCAAGGAACGAGCGACTTCACGTAGCGCGCGCGCGTGTGTGGCCGAAAGCCCGCGCGCTCGTACAGGCGCGCGGCGCGCGCGTGGTCCGCTTCGACCTCCAGATCCATCGCGCGGCACCCGCGCGCGCGCGCGAGCGCGATCGCGGCGTGCAGGATCGCCTCGCCGATGCCGCGGCTGCGCAGCTCCGGCACGACGTAGAGCTCGTCGAGCCAAGCGGCGTGACCGCCGTGCTCGAGCGTCCATATGAAGGCGAGGTAGGCGACCCCGACCGTGCGCGCGCCGTCTTGGGCGACGAGGACGGCGGCGCGCGAGGGCTCGGCGAGCGCGCCGTCCAGCGCGGCGGCGAGACCGGTCGTGGGGAGCGCGTGCTCCTCGAGCTGCGCCGCGAAGAGGGCGAGGAGGCTCTCGCGATCGGAGGGCGCGGCGGCGCGGATGAGCGGCCTCATGCAGAGACCGGCCCGCGCGACGCCGCCCGCGGTTTCGCGCCGCGCGTCAGAGCCGCGTCTCGCTGACGATGCGCGCGGTGACGATCCGCTGCGCGACGGCGCCGATGTTCGATGGATCGCATCCGCCACCGACGAACGGCGGGATCAGCGACACGCCCACCGCGCAGACCTTGCCGCGGTGCACGACCGCGAGCTCGGGCAAGTGGAGGTCGACGCGCTCTTTGGTCTCGGTGACGCTTGGCCCCTTCGCGACGCCCTTGGTCCCCATGTCCTTGGGCTTGGCGCCGTTCGGGTATTGCTCCTTCGCCTCGGTCTCGACGGCGATGCGGAGGCCGCCCGGCGGCAGGCGCATCTGCCCGCGCTCTGCGCGCGCGGCGACGCTGGCGCGAATCGTCTCACTCAAGCCCGCCCACCCGATCTCGTCCTCCGTCGCGCTCGAAACGCCGACGGTGACCTTGCCGGCGCCGTCGATCGTGATGGCGAAGATCGCCTTTCCCATCACGCTCGACGCTTGCGCTGCGTCGTGCACCGCGGTGTTGACGAGGCCGCCGCGGCCGAGCCCGTGCGCGACGTCGGCGGCGTCGAGAGCTTCCACGAGCCCGCCGGTACGCGACGCGGTCCTTGGCGCGGCCGAGGGGCCGGCCGAGCCCGCGGGCGGCGCCTCGGCGCCCGCGCCGAGCGCGAGGAGGGGCCGCGTGTTCGGGTGGATGCCGATTCCGAGGTCGACCGTGGTGGTCCGGATCGACCAGCCCTCCCCGCTCGCTTCGCGCGGCGCCGTCACGACGCCGTCGGCGCCCGTGGCCGCCGTAGCCGCCGGAGGCGCGAGGGCCGACGGCGCCTCCGCCGGCCGCGCGCCGGCGAGCTGCCCGCGCGACCTCGGCTCCGGCGTCGCGACCGCCACGGCGCCGGCGCCGGCAGAGGTGGGCGCCGCTTCGGGCTCGGCCTCGACGTCGATCTCGAGCCGCGCGACGTCACCTGCGGCCGCGGGCGCGGCCGCGCGCGACGCCGTTCGCCGCACCGTGGCCAAAGCGCCCGCGTGCAGCGCGCACGCGAGCACGAGCGCCACGCGGAGGCGCGGCGCGGCGCGCATTACTTCTCCGGCACCGGCGTGCCCGTCGCCGCCGGGTCGAGCAGGCTCCCGAGGTTGTTCACCTCGGCGTCGCGCGTCCCGAGCTGCCCGGTGGCGCCCAGCCAGTTCCACTCGATGAACTTCACGATCGACGAGTGCTCCATCGTCACGTGACTGACCGCGTTCTTGCGCGCGAACGGCCCGACCGCGAGGAGCGGCACGCGCGTGCCGTACGGCTTGCCGTCGGCGATGGAGTCGGCCGGCGGCGGGACGTGATCGAAGAAGCCACCTCCCTCGTCGAACGTGACGAGCACGAGCGTCGACGCGGCGGCAGACGACACGGCAATCTTGTCGGTGATGCCCTTCACGAAGGCGGTGCCCGCGGCGATCGTGTCCTTATACCCGGGGTGCTCGCTGTGGTACCCGAGCCCCTTCACGAACGACACCGCCGGCAGCTTGCCGCCCGCCAGGTCGGCGTCGAGCTGCGCGAGGTCGCGCATGATCTCCGGCTTGTCGCGCAGCGTCGGGTAAAACTGGAACGGCACGTCGCCCGGATCGTAGACGCACGGGTAGAGCGAAGCGCCCAGCGCGCAGTCGGCGGGCGGGTCGGGGCAGTTGCCTTTGCCGTCGACCATTTGCTTGTAGCCCTCGCCGTACCACGCGAACGTGGCGCCCTTGAGGAGGAGCAGGTCCGCGATCGTCTTGTCCGTGAACTCGGCGGTCTTGCTGACCGTCGAGCACGCGCGCCCGATCGACGCCGGGATGACGGAGTTGTCCAAGAACGTGAACGCGGCGCGCGCGAAGTACATGTCGTTCGACGAGCTCTGGCCGATCGTCGGCTGGAAATACCGATCGGCGAGCGCGCCCGCGGCGGCGAGCTCGCGGTACGTCTTGACGGCGGCGGCGTCGGCGTACGCGAAATTTTGCGCGTTCGAGCACCCGGCCGCGCCGGTGACGTAGCGGTCCATCTTGCCGCCGTTCATCTCGGCGGCCTCGCACGCCTGCGTGTGGTCGGGGTCGTAGGTGCTGTTGCGCGCGTCGTCGAGGATGACGGGCGACGCGCCGCCCGGCTCCTTGTCGGGCCCCGCCTCGCAGCAAGCGGGCCCGGTCGTGCACGTCGGGCCCGAGCCCGTCGCGGCGGTGCAGTACTTGCCGAAGTACGTATCGAAGGTGTGGTTCTCTTGAACCACGACGATCAGGTGCTCGATCTTCGTCCGGGGCTTGGGCGCAGCGGCGCCGTCGCCGCCCCCGTCCGCGAAGTCCGCAGGGGCCGCGTCGCCGTCGCCACCGGCATCGAAGGGCGCAGCGCCGCCGCCGCTCGAGCTGCTGCTGCACGCGACGAAGCACGCCGGCGCTGCCGCGAGGAGCGCGAGGAGAGACAAAGACCGGCTCGCCATCATCCCTCCCAGGATACGTCGTCGCTCCCGCGCGTGCACGCGCGTGCGCCCTACTTCATCATCGACTTGAGCGTCGACGCCATGTCGCTCGGGGTCGGCGCGACCTTTGCTCCTGCGGCCTCGAGCGCCTTGATCTTCTCGGCCGCGGTCCCTTTGCCGCCCGCGATGATCGCGCCGGCGTGGCCCATGCGCTTGCCCGGCGGCGCGGTCGTGCCGGCGATGAAGCACGCGACCGGCTTGTTCATCTTCTCTTTGATGAACTGCGCGCCGCGCTCCTCCATGCCGCCGCCGATTTCGCCGATCATGATGACGCCGTGGGTGTCGGGGTCGTTCTGGAACAGCTCCAGCACGTCGACGAAGTCCATGCCGGCGACGGGATCGCCGCCGATGCCCACGCACGTCGACTGGCCGATGCCGAGCGAAGTGAGCTGGCCGACCGCCTCGTAGGTGAGCGTGCCGGAGCGCGAGACGACGCCGATGTGCCCGGGCTTGTGGATGTGGCCGGGCATGATGCCGATCTTGCAGCCGACGCCGACGGGGCCCGGCGTGATGATGCCGGGGCAGTTCGGTCCGATGAGGCGCGAGATCGGTTTGCCCGCCGCGCGCTGCTCCGCCTGCTTGCTCTCGAGCACGCGGCGCACGCGGATCATGTCCATCGCCGGGATGCCTTCGGTGATGCACACGACGAGCTGACAGCCCGCGTCGATCGCTTCGAGGATCGCGTCGGCGGCGCCGGGCGGCGGGACGAAGATGACGCTCGTGTCCGCGCCGCTCTCCTTGACCGCGCGCTCGACGGTGTCGAACACCGGGACCTTGCCCTCGAACTTCTCGCCGCCGCGCGTCGGCGTGACGCCGGCCACGACCTGCGTGCCGTACTCGAGCATCTGCTTGGCGTGGAACGAGCCCGCGCCGCCGGTGATGCCCTGAACGAGGACCTTCGTATTTTTTCCGACGAGGACGCTCACTTGCCACCTCCGACGGCCGCCACGATCTTGTTCGCGCCGTCGACCATCGTCGTCGCCGCCTGGATCGCGAGGCCGCTCTCGCTGAGAATCTTGCGCCCGAGCTCCACGTTCGTGCCTTCGAGGCGCACGACGAGCGGCACCTTGAGGCCCGTCTCCTTCGCCGCCGCGACGACGCCCGCCGCGATGACGTCGCACTTCATGATGCCGCCGAAGATGTTGACGAAGATCGCCTTCACCTTGGGGCTGTGCAGGATCATCTTGAAGGCCTTGGTGACCTGGTCCTGCGTCGCGCCACCGCCGACGTCGAGGAAGTTTGCCGGCGCGACGCCGTGCTTCTCCCCGGCGTGCTTGATGATGTCCATCGTCGCCATCGCGAGGCCGGCGCCGTTGACGAGGCACCCGACGTTGCCGTCCAAGGACACGTAGTTGAGGCCGGCGTGCTTGGCCTCGAGCTCGACGGGGTCCTCCTCGTCGGCGTCGCGCATGCCGTCCCACTCTTTGTGGCGGAAGTCGGCGTTGTCGTCGAAGTTGATCTTGCCGTCGAGGGCCACGACGTCGCCGTTCTTGAGGACGACGAGCGGGTTGATCTCGCAGAGCGAGCAGTCCTCCTTCACGAAGAGCTCGTAGAGGGCGGCCAGCAGCTTGCCGAACTTGGCGACGGTGTCTTTGCCGTGACGAAGGAGGTCCAAGCCAAACGCGAGCGTGCGCGCCTGGTACGGCGAGAGGCCCACGGTCGGGTCGACGTGCACGGTGATGATCTTCTCGGGCGTCTCCGCCGCGACCTTCTCGATCTCGACGCCGCCCTCGGTCGACGCCATGAACGCGATGCGACGGCGATCGCGGTCGACGACCGCGCCCAGGTACAGCTCGCGCTCCATGGCGAGGCCCTGCTCGACGTAGAGCCGGCGCACCTTCTGCCCCTCGGGGCCTGTCTGGTGGGTGACGAGCTGCATGCCGAGCATCTTCTCCGCGACCTGGCGCGCCTCCGCGGCGCCGCCCTTCACGATCTTGACGCCGCCGCCTTTGCCGCGGCCGCCCGCGTGGATCTGCGCCTTGACGACGACGACCTCGCTCCCGGTCTCCCCGACGAGGCGCTTGGCCTGGGCAAAGGCCTCGTCGACCGTGAACGCCGGGTACCCCTTGGGGATCGGCACGCCGTACTTCGAAAAGAGCTGTTTGGCTTGGTACTCGTGGATCTTCACGGGGCGGGACGCTACCACAGAGTCGGCGCGCGAAGCCGGCCGAACCGGCGCGAATCGGGCTGGGAATGGCACCCGGATGGATTATGGTCCGCGCCCGTGGCGCAGCTGTGCTTGCTCGTGAGCGCCGATGAGGGGCTCGTGCGGATTCTGCTGCCGGAGCAGCGGAGGGTGACGCTCGGGCGCGGCCCGAAGAGCCAAGTGCGGCTGGGCGACGCGTCCGTGTCGCGCGACCACGCGGCGCTTCACGTCGGGGCGCCGCCGGCCGGCAGCGCGGACGGGGCGCCAAAGGTGTCGCTCGAGGACCTGCGCAGCGCGAACGGCTCGAGCGTCCTCGGCTACCGCCTCGAGCCGAAGCAGCGCTGCCCGCTCCCGCTCGGCGCGACGTTCGACCTCGCGAGCACGACGCTCCTCGTCCACGAGAAGCGCCGGCTCCCCTCTCCAGCCAAAGCGAGCGCCAAGGCGAGCCGCGCCGCCGTCGGCGCGAAGGCGGCGGCGAAGCCCGCGCGCGCGGCGCGCGGCGTGAGGCCCGTCTGCGTCGATCCGAAGAGCCAGCGCATCCATGCCCTGCTCGACGTGCTCGGACCGAGCCCGCTCGACGTGCTCGTCGTCGGCGAGACCGGCACTGGCAAGCGCATGTTCGCGCACGCGATCGTCGCCCGATCGCCGCGCGCGGGCAAGCCGTGCGTGACGGTCGACAGCGGGACGCTCGACCTCGAGCAGCTCGACGCCGCGCGCGACGAGGCGGGCGCGGGCGGTACGCTGATTTTCGAGCGCGTCGACGAGCTCCCGCGCGAGCTCCACGACAAAGTGCTGGCGAGCCACCGCGGCGGACCGCGGCGCATCTTCACCGCGCGCGCCGAAGGTCTGCGCCTCGCGACCATGGTGAGCGGCTTCTCGATCGCGATGCCGCCCTTGCGCGCGCGGCGTGAGGACATCGTCCCGCTCGCGGAGCTCTTCCTCGCCAAGAGCGCGCGGCAGCTGCAAGAGCGGGTGCCGCGCCTCAGCGAGCAGGCGAAGAACGCGCTCTCGCGCCACGAGTGGCCGCGCAACGCGCGCGAGCTCGAGGGCGTGATGGACCGCGCCGCGCTCGACGCCGACGGCGCCGAGTGGATCGATCTGGAGCACCTGCGCTTGCCGCGCTACGAGTAGCGCGCGGCGCTCAGGCGAATAGGCGGCGGCGCCAGACCGCAAATGCGAAGGGGCCGCGCCCTTCCGGACGCGGCCCCTCGCATCGAACACAGGACGATCAGGACTTCTTGACGACGTCCACCACGCTCTGCACGCTCTTCGCGCTCTTCTCGAGCATGGCCTTCTCCTCGCTGGTGAGGGAAATCTCGACGATCTTCTCGACGCCCTTCGCGCCGATGACGACGGGGACGCCCATGAAGAGATCCTTGTAGCCGTACTCGCCGTCCAGGTACGCCGCGCCCGCGAGCAGGCGCTTCTGGTCGAAGAGAAACGCCTCGGCCATCGCGACCGCCGAGGACGCCGGCGCGTAGTACGCGCTCGTGCCCATCAGGTTGACGATCTCGCCGCCGCCCTTGCGGGTGCGCTCGACGATCGCGCCGATCTTGTCCTTCGCGATGAGCGCGGACACCGGCACGCCGTTGATGGTGGTCATGGACAGCACGGGGACCATGTCGTCGCCGTGGCCGCCGAGGACCATCGCGCGCACGTCCTTCACGCTGACGCCCGCCTCGCGCGCGAGGAACAGCTGGAAGCGCGCGCTGTCGAGGACGCCGGCCATGCCGACGGCCATGCCCTTGGCGCAGCCGGTGACGCGCTTGAACTCGTAGACCATCGCGTCGAGCGGGTTCGAGATCACGATGGTGAAGGCGTGAGGCGCGTGCTTCTTCGCGTTGTTCGCGACGTCGCGGATGATCGGCAGGTTCGTCGCGACGAGGTCGTCGCGCGACTGGCCGGGCTTGCGCGGGATGCCGGCGGTGACGATGAGGACGTCGGCGCCCTCGAGATCCGCCCAGTTCGATGTGCCGCGGACGAACGAGTCATAGCCGAGGACGGCGCCGTTCTGCTCGAGGTCGAGCGCCTTGCCCTTGGCGAAGTTCTCCTTCGCGGGAATGTCGTAGAGCCAGACGTCGCCGAGCTCTTTGTTCGCGAGCAGACGCGCGAGCTCGCCGCCGATGTTACCGGCTCCGATGAGACCAATCTTCTTGCGGGCCATGGCAATCTCCTCCGTTCACATGTGGGCGATGATGTTGTCGCCGAACTCGCTGCACTTAATCTCGGTCGCGCCGTCCATCTGGCGCGCGAAGTCGTAGGTGACCTTCTTGCTGCCGATCGCGCCGTCCATTCCCTTCAAGACGAGGTCGGCCGCTTCGAGCCAGCCGAGGTGCCGTAGCATCATCTCGCCCGAGAGGATGACCGAGCCGGGGTTCACCTTGTCCTGGTCGGCGTACTTCGGCGCCGTGCCGTGCGTCGCCTCGAAGATGGCGTGGCCGCTGACGTAGTTGATGTTGCCCCCCGGCGCGATGCCGATGCCGCCGACCTGCGCCGCGAGCGCGTCCGAGAGGTAGTCGCCGTTCAAGTTGAGCGTCGCGATGACGTCGAACTCCTTGGGGCGCGTGAGCACTTGCTGGAGCGTGATGTCGGCGATCGCGTCCTTGATGAGGATCTTCCCCTTGGCGAGCTCGGCCTTCTGCTCGGCGTTCGCCGCGTCCTCGCCCTTGTCCGCCTTGGTCCGCTCCCACTGGCTCCACGTGTAGACCTTGCCCTCGAACTCCTTCTCGGCGAGCGCGTAGCCCCACTTCATGAAGGCACCTTCGGTGAACTTCATGATGTTGCCCTTGTGGACGAACGTGACGCTCTTCCTCTTGTTCTTGAGCGTGAACTCGATGGCCGCGCGCACGAGGCGCTCGGTGCCCTCGCTCGACACCGGCTTGATGCCGAAGCCGCTCGTGCTGGGGAAGCGGATTTTCTTGTAGTCCTTCGGGAACTCTTTCTCGATGAACGCGGCGAGCTTCTTCGCCTCGGGCGAGCCGCTCTCGAACTCGATGCCGGCGTAGATGTCCTCGGTGTTCTCGCGGAAGATCACCATGTCGACGGCGCCCGGGTTCTTCACCGGCGAGGGCACGCCCTGGAACCAGCGCACCGGACGCAAGCACACGTAGAGATCGAGCATCTGGCGGAGCGCGACGTTCAGCGAGCGAATGCCGCCGCCGATCGGCGTCGTCAGCGGGCCCTTGATGCCGACGAGGTACTTGCGAAAGTCCTCGACCGTGGCGTCCGGGAGCCAGTTGTTGAATTTGGTGAACGCCTTCTCGCCGGCGTAGACCTCGTGCCACGCGATCTTCTTCTTGCCGGCGTAGGCCTTCGCCACCGCGGCGTCGAGCACGCGGACGCTCGCGCGCCAGATGTCGCGACCGGTGCCGTCCCCCTCGATGAACGGGATGATCGGATCGTTCGGCACATTCAGCTTGTTGCCGGCGCCCATCGTGATGGGGGTGCCAGCGGGGCTCGTCGCGGCCATGGGGTTATTCCTCCGGGAATTTGGGGCTCCGGAAGTACCACCAACGGCTACGGCCCGTCCACGAGATGCGTGGACGGGCCGTAGCCTTCAACCCTGGTGGGGCCTTCGGCCCCCTCGTCGCGCAGCGACGAGCCTCCCCCGCGTCGCTTACGCGATGTCGTGCGTTGCACGACGGGAGCGGGAGCAGAAGCGGACGCGAGTTAGCGGATGCCGCCGCCGCACTGGTTGGAGACGCCGCCGCCGCCGCAGCTGGCGGGCGGGACGCACACCCCGCAGTCGAGGATGCCGCCGCAGCCGTCGGCGAGCGGACCGCACGTGGCGTTCCGCGCCGCGCACGTCGTCGGCGTGCACGACACGTGGCCGCACTGCCCCGACGTCCCGCCGCCGCCGCAGGTGTCCGGCGCGGTGCACGGGCCGCACTGGACGATGTTGCCGCAGCCGTCGCCCGTCGGGCCGCACGCCACGCCGAGCTGGGCGCACGTCTTGGGCGCGCAGCTCGATGTGCCGCAGGTGTTGGTGCCGCCGCCGCCGCAGAACTGGCCGGGGGTGGAGCACGCGCCGCAGTCGATCTGCCCGCCGCAGCCGTCGCCGGCCTTGCCGCAGTTGTAGCCCTGCTGCGCGCAGGTCTTCGGCGTGCAGACCGGGCCGCCGCACGTCGCGGGGAGGCCGCTGCAGGCTTGACCCGTCGCGCAGGCGCCGCACGAGGCGATGAGGCCGCCGCAGCCGTCGCCGGCCGGACCGCACGTGATGCCCTGCTGCGCGCACGTCTTGGGCACGCACGTCGGCGCCGAGACGCACGACGTGAGATCGAAGAGCATGAACTCGAGCAGCTTCTCTTGCGGCGTCATCCCGCCCGCGGAGCACTCCCCCGGGAAGGCCACGCCGTTCGTACCGCTGCTATTTTCGACGTGGAAGTCGCTGTAGACGACGCGCCCGCAGGTCGTCGCGGCCTTGAACGGCGTGTCGAAGGTGTAGTGAATGGGCAGGTTCGCCGGAGGACCGCCGCCGCCGCCGCCCGTGTAGATCCAGCGTTGCGCCGGGGCGTTGACCGAGCTGAAATCGTTGCGGACGACGGCGACCGGGATCTGACCGAGCGTGCCGCCGAAGACGATCGGCTGCTTCAGCCACTGCGCGAGCGTCATCCCGCGCGCGAAGGTCTGATCGATGATCGCCGGGTACTGCCCGTCCCACGAGCCCTTGTCGAGCGTCCAGTTCGCCGTGGCGTCGAAGCTGCCGTTGCCGTTGAGGAGATCGTAGTGGAAGTGGGTCGCGAACATGCGCCCGCCCGCCGCCGTGTAGTCGAGGAGGTTGGTGCGCGTGTTGGGCCAGCCGGCGCCCGGGGAATAGTCGCCGCGCCCGCCCTGGCAGGGGAACAGGACGACGTCGTACGCGTTCATGACCGAGGCCACCTCGGTGAGCGCGTCCTCGGTCGGCGTCGCGCCGTCGATGATCGCGCCGCCGCGGAAGTTCGAGCCCTGGTAGATGTGCACGCGCTCGGCGGCCGTCGGCAGGCCGCCGGCGATCGCCGGGTTGACGAACTCGCTCTGCGCGATGCCCATTTTGCGGAGCACGCACTCCATCGAGTCGACGTTGCCGGTATCGATGGCAAAGCGCGGGATGTTGCCCTCCAAGTGCGTTTTCGGGAGCGTGAGGTTGCCCGCCGCGCCGGAGCCGCCGCCGCCGAGGTCGTTCGCGCCGCAGGCGATCGCCTTGGAGAACGTGCGCTGCCACTTGCCGAGCTGGACCACGACCGTCTGGGCGGCGCCCACAGGCGGGTTCGTCAGCGTGAATTTGCCGTCGATGCCGGTGTACGCCGAGGCGTACGCGGGCGGCGCCGTGCACCCGCACTGCGCGGGCACTACGCCCGTCTGCGGCGTCTGGACGGGACCGACCGGGATGTAGACGAGGGCGTTGTCGATGGGGAGGTTGTTCGCGGGATCGAAGACGTAGCCGGTCAGCGTCGTCGTGCCGCCGTCGCACGCGGAGCCCGACGTCGGGCCGCACACGTCGAAGCCGCCGCCGCCGCAGTACTGCGGCGCCGTGCACGTGCCACACGCGAGGACGCCGCCGCACCCATCGGCCGCCGGGCCGCAGTTGTAGCCGAGCTGGGCGCAGGTCTTCGGCGTGCAGACGACGCCGCCGTCCGGCGAGCCGCACATGCTGCTCCCGCCGAGGCCGCAGACCGCGGGCGCGGTGCACGCGCCGCAGTTGACGACGT
>JAYVXL010000383.1:0-1786 GCA_043785185.1 Myxococcales bacterium | reverse complement strand
TTCTTCCTGGATGAGCGAGGGCGAGACGTCTACGCCTACAGGCATGCGCCGGAGCTGGAAAGGTACGCTCGCAGCCTTCGTGCTGCTCGGGCTCGGCGCGTGCTCGTCGGACAGTGAGCTCTTGCCGCCGCGCGATCCCAACGCCCACCCGAACGACACGGCGCACGCGCAGACCGCGGTCGTCAGCGGCGCGCGTCGCCTGACGCGGACGGAGTACGACGACACGCTGCGCGATCTCCTCGGCGACGCGACCAGCTCGGGGTTCGCGACCTTGCCCGAGGACGTGAACGATCCGTTCGACAACAACTACGCGACGCAGCTCGTCTCGCCCGCGCTGATCAACTCCGCGGAGGCGCTGGCCACGGCGGCGGCCAAGCGCGCGCTCGCGAATCCGGCGACCCGCGCGAAGATCCTCCCGTGCGCCCCGACGGGGCCGGGTGACGCGGACTGCTTACGAAAGCTCATCGCGACGTTCGGGCGACGCGCGCTCCGCAGGCCGCTCGAGGCCGCCGAGGTGGACGAGTACGCGTCGCTCGGCGCGTTCGCGGTCGAGACGGGCTCGTTCGACGCCGGCGTCGAGCTCGTGCTGCGGGCGATGCTCCAGGACGTCGAGTTCCTCTACCGCGTCGAGGTCGGCGCCCCCGTGCAGGGCGTGCCCGGCGTCTTCAAGTTGAACCACTTCGAGGTCGCGACGCGTCTCTCGTACTTCTTGCTCGGGACGACGCCCGACGACGCGCTGCTCGACGTCGCGGCCGCCGGAAAGCTCGGGAGCCCCGGCGATATCCGCGCCGCGGCCGTGACGATGATGGCGACCCCGCGCGCGCGCGAACGGGTGAACCGGTTCCACGCGCTCTGGCTCAGCTTTCACCAGCTCCCTCACCCTCCGGAGCTCACGGCCGCGCTCCGCGCGGAGACCGGCGCGCTCATCAACCGCGTCGTCTTCGACAAGCCATCGCCCTACCTCGATCTCTTCACGTCGAACGACACCTACGTGAACGACTTTCTCGCCGACCACTACGGACTGCCGAAGCCGGGCACGACGACGGGCGCGTGGGTGCCGTACGGGAGCAGCGGGCGAAAAGGGATCCTCTCGCACGGCTCGGTCCTGTCGGCCGGCGCGAAGTTCACCGACACCAGCCCGACGCAGCGCGGGAAATTCGTGCAGAACCGGCTCCTCTGCAAGGAGATCCCGCCGCCGCCGCCGACCACCAAGAGCGACAACCCGCCGAGCGACGCGCCCGGCAACTGCAAGATCGACAAGTACAAGGCCCACTCGACCGACGGCGCGTGCCAGGGCTGCCACTCGCAGATGGATCCGATCGGCTTCGGCCTCGAGGCGTACGACAAGGCCGGCGTCTTCCGCGCCGCGGAGACCGGCAAGCCCGAGTGCCCGATCGACGGCGCCGGCGAGCTTGTCGGCGTGGGCCCCTTCAACGGCCCGGCGGGGCTCGCCGACAGGCTGCTCGCGTCGGGTAACCTCGAGGCCTGCGTGGTGACGCAGCTCTATCGTTTCGCGCTCGGACGCCGCGAGGCGGCGGAAGACGCCCCGATCCTGCAAGGCCTCACGACCAAGTGGAAGAGCGCCGATCACGGCTTCGCGGCGCTGATGCTCGAGGTCGTCGCCGAGAACGGCTTCGGCTTCCGGAGGGCGGAGTGATGGAGGTCGCATGTCGTCCTTGAAGCTCGGTCGACGGGCGCTCTTACGCGGGCTCGGGGGCGTGGCGATCGCGCTGCCGGCGCTCGAGATCATGTTCGACGGCAAGCGATCGAGCGCGGGGCCGCCGGG
>JAYVXL010000382.1:0-18315 GCA_043785185.1 Myxococcales bacterium | reverse complement strand
CGGCGAGGCCGCCCTGGTCGAGCGGCTTCAGCGTGTGCACCGACACGAGCGACGTCGCCAAGCCGCGCGCCTCGAGGCCGACGGCCACCTCGCCCGCGAGCTTGAGCGACGGCCCGTACGACAGGACGCACGCGTCCTTGCCGCGCTTCAAGTAGCGGATCTTGCCGAACGTGAACGGCTCGACGGCGCCGGCCGTGAGGTCCGGCTCACCCGCCTTGCCCATGCGCAAGTAGAGCGGGCTCTTCGACGCGGTGGCCGCGTACCGCGTCGCCTCCGCCGCCTCGGCCGGGTCGCACGGGGCGAGGATAGTCATGTTCGGCAGCGCCGTCGCGAGCGCGATGTCCTCCTGCGCGTGGTGCGTGCCGCCGAGCAGCGAGTACGCGATGCCGCCGCCGATGCCGACGACGGTGACCGGCAGGTTCTGGTAGCAGAGGTCGTCGCGGACCATCTCGAACGCGCGGTAGAACGCGAACGTCGCGATCGTGTACGCGAACGGTCGCATGCCGCGCAGCGCGAGTCCCGCGCAGATGCCGATCATCGCCTGCTCGGCGACGCCGACGTTGATGAAGCGCTCGGGGAACTCGTCGCGGAACGCCGACATGCTGCCCGCCGGCGAGATGTCGGCGACGACGATGTAGATGCGCGGGTCGGCCTTGCCGGCCTCGTAGAGCGTCTTGGCGAAGGTGTTTCTCACGACGAGATCTCGCGCAGGCCGTCCATGGCCGTCCTGTACTCGTCGGGGCTCGGCGACCGGTAGTGCCAGATGGGGACGCTCTCCATGAAGCCGACGCCGCGGCCCTTCACCGTCTTGCCGACGACGAGCATCGGGCGCGCGCCCTCCCGACGCGCCACCGCGTCGAAGACCGCGCCCGCGTCGTGCCCGTTCACCTCGGCGGCCTCCCAGCCGAACGCGCGCGCCTTGTCGAGCACGGGGTAGAACGCCGGGTGCGTCTCGCTCGTCCGGCCCAGGCTCTGGAAGTCGTTCAAGTCCATGAACGCGACCAGGCCGCTCAGGCCGAAATTCGCGGCCATCATCATCGCTTCCCAGGTCGACCCCTCCTGGAACTCGCCGTCGCTGAGGACGACGAACACGCGCCGATCCGCGCGCGTCGCCTTGTCCGCGTAGGCCATCCCGACGGCCATGCCGAGGCCGTGGCCGAGCGAGCCCGTCGACGCCTCGATGCCCGGGAGCCCGTAGTCGGGGTGCGCGCCCAGCTTGCCGCCCGGCTTGCAGTAGGAGCCGAGCGCCTCGGGGCCCATCACCCCGAGCGCCTCGAGGATCGTGTACTGCGCCATGCAGCCGTGCCCCTTGGACATGAGGAAGGTGTCCGGGCTCGCGAAGGCGGCGGCGCCGGGCGCGCGACGCATGAGGCCGTAGTAGATGCAGTCGACCATCTCGAGGCACGAGTACGCCGACGCGATGTGCATCGCCGGGACGGTCTGCGAGATGTCGAGGATGCGCCGGCGCACGCGCAGGCAGCGCTGGCGCGACGCCGCGGCGTCGAAGGTGGGCGCGTCCGTCGTCGTCGTCGTCATGCCTTCCCTCCGAGGTGCTCGAACCAGACCTTGGTGGCCTCCGCGATCGTGTCCGGCGTCCACAGCGGCGCGTGCCGCCACGCCTCGATGTCCGCGAGCATGCGCGCGACGCCCTCCTCGAAGCCGACCTTGCGCGTCCAGCCGAGCGCCGCCTCGGCCTTGCGCGTGTCCGCCCACGTGCAGTCCGGCTCGCCCGGGCGCTTGGGGACGTGGGTGACCTCACCGCCGATGAGCGCGACGAGGCGGTTGACGCTCTCCGGGTGGTTCGCGCCCACGTTGAAGATCTCGGCGCGCGCGCTCGACTCGGCCGCGAGGAGGTACGCCTCGGCGACGTCGGTCACGTACACGAAGTCGCGCGACTGCGTGCCGTCGCCTACGACCGTCAGCGGCCGCCCGTTGATCTTCTGCGCGAGGAACACGCCGAAGACCGCGCCGTACGCGCCCGTCGTGCGCACGCGGGGGCCGTAGACGTTGAACATGCGCAGCGACACCGCGCCGAGCCCGTACACCTTCGCCCAGTGCATCACCGCGAGCTCACCCATGTGCTTGCTCATCGCGTACGGGTACTCGGGCGAGATGGGCGCGCTCTCGCTCGTCGGGAGCTCGGTCGCCTTGCCGTAGCAAGACGACGACGCCGCGTAGACGAGCTTCTTCACGTTGGCGCGGCGCGACGCCTCGAGGACGGCGAGCGTCCCGGTCACGTTCGCGCGCATGTACTCGAGCGGCCGCTCGATCGACGGGACGATGTCGCCGATGCCGGCGATGTGGAAGACGTAGTCCGCGCCCTCGAAGACGCGCGGGTGGGCCGCCGCGTCGCAGATGTCGAGCGGCTCGAACGCGACCCTCGGCTCCTTCGCGTGGTGGGCGAGGTTCTCGAGGCGGCCGGTCGCGAGGTTGTCGATGACGCGCACCTCGAAGCCGCGCAGGACGAGGAGATCCACCAGGTGGCTGCCGATGAAGCCCGCGCCGCCGGTGACGACCGCGCGCATCAGGTTCCCGGCCGTTCGTGCTGCTTATACTGGGATTCCTTCTCGACGTCGTCGATCATGCGAAGGACCTCCGCCGGCGTCACCGTGGCGTTGCCCAGCGCCCCGCACGCGAGGGCCGCCGCCATGGCGCCCAAGATCGTGGCCACGACGATGTTCTGCGTCGCCGCCAGCGCGAGCGACGCGTAGGCGAGCAGCGCGTCGCCGGCGCCCACCGGGTCGACGACCTCGCGCGCGAAGCTGTCCGTGACGAAGAACGCGCGCGGCGTGGGGCCTGGCCCGTAGGTGAGCGTGCCGCGCGCGCCGAGCTTGAGGATCAGGTTCTTGCAGCGCGCGCGCTGGAGCAACTGCAGGGCGAGCGGGCGCACGACGGAGTCCTGGTCGGCGAGCGCGAAGCGCGCCTCGCGCTCGTTGGGGGTGATGAGATCGAAGTCCGTGAAGTCGAGGATGTTGCCCCAGCGGTTGGACACCTGGCTGTCGGCGGCGCGCACGACCCCCTTGGGGATGTGCTCGGTGAGCGAGCCGATCGTCTGGCGGTTGAAGATCCCGTGCCGAAAGTCGCTGAAGATGACCAGATCGCCCGCGGTGCCCTCGAGGCGCGCGTTCAGCGTGGCGAGCTGCCGCTCCGAGATCATCCGGTTATCCATGCGGTTCACTTGCAGGAGCGGACTGCCGTTCGCGACGAAGCGCTCCTTGCTCGTGGTGGGGCGGCTCCCGTCGACGATCGGCGCGCAGCGCACCCCCGCGCGATCCATGGCGCCCTGGACGAACTCGCCGAGCGCGTCGTCGCCGAGGAGCGTCGAGAACGTCACGTCCGCGCCCGCCGCCCGGAGGTGGAGCGCGACGACCGCGCCGCCACCGACGAAGCGCTCGCGCCGCTCAGGCTGCACGCTGAACGAGGGGTGCTTCTGCGACGCGCCGAGGAGGGCGCAGTAGCTGTACTCGTCGACGATCGTGTCGCCGAGGATGTGCACGGGGATGCCGCTCATCTGCTTGAGGGCGTCGCGGAGCTTCGTGAAGTCGAGCGACTCCGACTCCATCAGCGCGAGGAGCTTCTCGATGCGGAGCATCGGCGCGCCCAGGTTGCCGAGCGCCGTCGAGGAGTACACGACGTCCCCCGGCGTGAAGACCATCTCGCCACCGTAGGTGTCGAGGACCGTCATCTCCTCCTGCGAGCGCGGGTTGATCCCGCCGTCCTGGTACTCGTAGCCCTTCGCGAAGAAGTCGGGCTGGACCTGCCGGATGCCCTCGAGCGCCGTCGCGTGGCGGTTGATGAAGACGAGGTCGACGACCTCGAGCGCGGCCACGGCGGCGGCGCGCAGGTCCTCGGGGACGAAGGGGCGGAACGCGCCCTTGGTGATGTACTCGTCGGCCGTGAGGCTCGCGACGAGGATGTCGGCCTTCTCCTTCGCGTAAAGAAGGTGACGCAGGTGGCCGGGGTGCACGATGTCGAAGACGCCGTGGCACATGATCACCTTCTTTGCGCGCGGGAAGGGCCCCACGATCGCGGCGACCTCCTCGGCGGTCTTGATCTTGGCCCGGAACGCGTGGGTCGTCATGGCGCCGTCACCGAGCCGCCCGCCGCGCCAGAGATCGGCGACGCCATGATCGTCTTCACGTTGTAGTAGCGCGTGTCCTCGAACGATCGCGGGATGCGCCCCGCCTTGAAGGCGTCGCAGAGGTCCTTGACCGCGTCGTCCACCGAGCGCTTCGGGCGGTAGCCGAGCTCGCGCGCGATCTTCTCGGACGACACGTGGTACGAGCGGAGATCGTCGGTCGGCGTCGCCTCGATGCGGATCTTCGGCCGATCGGGGTACTCGCGCTCGACGACCTGGGCGACGCGCGCCGCCAGGTCGGCGATCGAGCAGTTCTCGTGGCCGGCGTTGAAGATCTTGCCCGCGATCTTCTCGTCGGGGATGGACAAGAGCTGCGTATAGAGCTCGCACACGTCCATGATGTGAATGTTGGGGCGCCGCTGCGCGCCGCCGAACACCTTGATGACGCCCTTGTTCACGGCGTGGTTGGTGAGGATGTTCACCGACAGATCGAGCCGCAGGCGGCGGCTCATGCCGCAGATCGTCGCCGGGCGGATGATGACGGTCGTGAAGCCGGGCGCCTGCTCCGCGAGGAGGACCGGCTCGCAGAGGCCCTTGTACTTGTTGTAGTCGGTGAGCGGGACGAGCGGGTGCTCCTCGGTCACGTTCGGCGCGTCGCTCACGCCGTAGACGCTCGACGTCGAGATGTAGATGAAGCGCTTCACGCCGGCGTTCTTCGCGGTCTTCACGAGCGGGCCGAACGCGTCGAAATTGATCGAGCGACTCAGCGCGGGCGCGAGCTCGAAGCTCGGATCGTTGGAGATGCACGCCAGGTGGAGCACCGTGTCCACGCCCGCCATCACCGTCGTGAGCAGCGCCTGGTCACGTAAATCACCCTTGACGACATCGAGGTCGCGGCCGTGCTTGGCCTTCGCCTCGTCCAAGACGTGCTCGCCGAAGAGCATGAGATCCAGCACGCGGACTTTGTAGCCGGCCGTCAGGATCATGGGCACCAGCTCGGCGCCGACGTAACCGGCGCCGCCCGTGACGAGTATGGTCTCTTTCGTCATCGCCCTCGCACGCTCCTCTCGCTCGTCACTCGAAGCAGACGAACGCCCAGTCCCCCGTGTAGCCGGCCTCGCGGAACAGAAACTCCCACTCGGCGGGCGTGAAGAAGCACTCGCACGTCAGCTGCCAGTTGAGCAGGTTGTTCTTCTCGCGCTCGTTTCGGTACGAGTCCATGACGACGTACTTGCCGCCGCGTGACACCCGCTCAAGCTCCTGGAGCGCGCGCTTCAAGTCGTAGACATAGAGATTGTGCAGCGTGTTGATCGAGAGGACCAGATCGAAGGACTTGTCCGGGTACGGGAGCGCGACGGCGCTGCCGAGTTGGAGATGCGGCTTCATCTCCTCCTTCGCGTGCTCGAGCGCGTACGCCGACACGTCGAGGCCGGACACCTCGAGGCCCGGCACGACCTTGGTGAGCTCGTAGAGGAGGAACGCCTTGCCGCAGCCGACGTCGAGCACCTTGTGGCCGGCCTGGAGGCCGAAGTGCTTCGCGAGGTCCTCGGCGAGGGGGCGCCAGCGGCCGTCGTAGCGGTACCCGCCGTAACCGTACTTGCGGTCGCCGTCCCAATAGTCTTTGCCGAACTGCTTGGAGACGGCGGCGCACTCCGCCTTGTCGCCGCGCGTGACGCGCTCGAGGTAGTCGCGCGCCGTCCGCGTGTGGACGCGCTCCATGAAGTCGACGAAGGCCATGTTTAGCCCTGCAAATTAGGCGGTCCGCGCGCGAATGGCAAACGCGGCATCGTTCTGTATGATCGCGCGCTCATGGAGGAACGCGAGTCGCCGCCGCCTTCGCCGTCGCCGGATCACGACGAGGCTTCCTCGCCACCACCTTCCCCGTCAGGCCCGCTCTCCACGCCGTCCGCGGGCGCCGGCGCGGTGGATACGCGCTACCTCTTGGGCACGGCGGCGCTCGTCCTTTGGACGCTCCTCGTCCTTTACGAGTACCGGACCCGCCACAAGCACGTCGTCCTCTTCGACGGGTTCGGCGACGGCGTCCTCGCGTCGCTGCTCGTCGCGATCGTCCTCGCGACCGCGGCGACGTCGCTCGGGCTCGCGCTCGTTCACCGGGCGCTGCCCTTCGCGCAGGTAGAGGCGCGCCTCCTCGCGGGCTTCGGCCTCGGCTCGGGCGCGCTCGGGTGGGCGGCGTTCTCGCTCGCGTGGGCGGGCTGGCTGTTCGCGCCGCCCGTCGCGCTCGTCGTGCTCGGCGCGCTCGCCGCGGGCGCGCGCCTCCTCGTCGCGGACGTTCGCGAGCTCTGGCGGCGCCGGCCTGCGCGCACGCCTGCGCCGGTTTACCCGCTGCTCCTGCTCGCGCTCCTCCTCTTGCTCGCGTCGCTCGCGCCGCCGCACGAGTGGGACGAGCTCGCCTACCACTTGCCCATCCCCGTTCACGCCGCGGCGACGGGGCGCGCGCCGCTCGCGGGGCACGACTTTAGCTACTACCCGCAGCTCTGCGAGTCGCTCACCGCGATGGGGATGGTGATGTCGGCCACGGTTCGGGTCGGCCGCGTGCTCAACCTCGTGTTCGGTGTCGCGCTCGCCTGCGCGGTCTTCGTCGCCGCGCGCGACCTGACGCGCGCCGCGCCGCGCGCGGCGTGGCTCGCGCTCGCGATCGTGTGCGTCGAGCCCGTCATCATCGTCACCGCGCCCGTCGCCGGCGTCGATCTCGCGCTCTCGTTCTACGCGGTCCTCGCGGTCTACTTGCTCGCCCGCGAGCTGCCCGCCGGCAGCAAGGGTTGGGTGCTCGGCGCCGTCGTCGGCCTGCTCGCCGGCTTCGCGTGCGGGACGTCGTACCGCGGCGTCCTCGCGGCGTTCGCGATCGGCGCGTCCCTCGTGGCGGCCGGCCGCGGACGCGCGCTCGGCGCGTTTGCGCTCGCGGCGGCGCTCGGCGCGGCGCCGTGGTACCTGCGAAACTTCGCAGCGACCGGCGACCCGATGTACCCCTTTCTCCACTCGCTCTTCCCGACGCGCCCCTTGCCGACCGGCTTCACCGCGCTCGGCTGGCCCCAGCCCGATCTCCACCCGCACGTGGCCGCAAAGGAGCCGACCGATCTCGCGTTCAAGGTCGTGCAAATCCTCCGGCTGCCGTGGGACATCACGATCCTCGGGCGGAGCCACACGCACGGCAGGTTCGACGCAGACTTCTCGCCGATCTACCTCGCGATGGTGCCGGTGCTCGCCATGGTCCGCTGGCGCACGTTGAAGCGCCCCTTCTACGTGTGGGCGGCGTACGCGCTCGTGCACTCGGCGCTCTGGGCGGTGAGCCCAAGCAGCCACGGGACGCGCTACCAGATGTCGGTCGCGGCGGTCGCGGCGATCACGATCCCCGCGGCGATCGCGGCGGTGGGCTCGCGCATGGCGCGGGTCGGCGCGTCACGCGTCGCCGCGGCGCTGTGCGTGCTTCTCTACTTCGGCGCGCTCAACGCGTTCAACTCGCGCGCGGACGCGTGGAACGTCATCGGAGGCGGGTCGACGCGCGACTACCTCCGCGCGCTGGGCGACGGCGCGCTCTTCGAGTTCACGTGGGCGCTGAACCGCGAGCCCGAGACGCCGGGCCCGGTCCTCATGATCGGCGAGAAGCGCACGCTCTACTTCGAGCGCCCCGTCATTGCCGACTTCGATCTCGACAACGTCGGCGCGCTCTACCGCAACGGCGGCGGGACGCCGGAAGGAATGGCCGCGCTGCTTCGCAAGAGCGGAATTCGCGACATCGTGGAGCACTCGCTCATGGCCAAAGACGGCATGGCGCCGGAGGAGCAAAAAGCGTACGCCGAGATGGTCGCGCGCTTCACGACGCCCAAGGTCCAAGCGTCGTATCTGGTGTGGCGACAGCTGAAAGACTGAGAAGGCCGAGAGGACGGAGGCCGGCACCATGCAACGAGCGGTCATTCTTGGAAGCAGCGGGTTCGTCGGGCGCGCGCTCGTGCGTGGCCTCGCGGCGCGCGGCGTCGAGGTCAAGGGGTTCTCGTCGACGACGCTCGATCTCACGCGCGACGCATCTCTCGCCGCGCTCGACGCGGCGACGGGCGGCGCTGTGCTGTTCTTCGTCGCGGCGCTGACGCCCGATCGCGGCGCGACCGCGCGGACGATGGCGCTCAACGTCGCGATGGCCGCGAACCTCGCCGCCCACCTCGAGACCACCCCGCAGCGGCCCGCGCGCATCGTCCATCTCGGGACGGACGCCGTGTATCCGGCCGCTGCCGAGCGCGTCGACGAGTCGACGCCGACCTCGGCCGAGGGCTACTACGCGATCGGCAAGCTCGCGGCGGAGGGCGCCGTCACGTGCGCCGCGCGGGCCATCAAGACGCCGCTCCTCGTGCTGCGACCGACCGGCATCTTCGGCCCCGGCGACCCGCACAACTCCTACGGCCCCAACCGCTTCCTCCGCGCCGCGCGGAGCGGCGGCCCGATCAACCTCTTCGGTGACGGCGAAGAGCTGCGCGATCATCTGTACGTCGAGGATTTCGTCCGCGTCGCCCTCGACCTGGCCGCCAGCGACGCGACGGGCCTCGTGAACGTCGCCTCCGGCGAGAGCCGCACGTTCGACGCGGTCGCGCGCGAGATCGTTCGCCTCGCGCCCGCCGTCGAGATCGCGCGCCTGCCCCGCGCCGCGGGCGCGGTCATCACGCACCGGCACTACGACGTCGCGCGCCTCCGCGCGCTCTTGCCGGGGTTCTCCCCTACCCCGCTGGCCGCCGCGCTCGGCGCGACCTTCCGCGCGCCCCCTACCGCGTAGGCGGCGCTGCGGGCCCGTCGCCCGCGCCTTCCGCGGCGCCGGTCGCGGCCACCACGGCTTTTTTCGGGTCTTTGTGGTTGCCGAGGAGCGAGCCCTGCCAGTTGTCCAAGCGCGAGATCTGGTTGTAGTAGGTGTACTCGGGCGAGCGCCGGATCAAGAGGCCGTCCTCGACCTTCTCCTCGAACTCGTACGACGCCCAGCGGTCGCAGTTCTTGCAGAACGGGACCTTGTCCCACTGACCGGTCTCGTGCCACTCGCGGACCTGGTTCAGCGCGTCGCCGTTCCACACGGCCTCGAGGCCCTGCTCGAAGACGTTGCCGACCTTCGTGTCGCCGAAGCCATCGAGGCAGCAGTACGAGACGTTGCCGTTCGTGTGGATCGCGATGGTGTCGTAGAGCGCGGGGCAGGCGCTGCGCTTCTTGTCGATCTTGATCTTCGGAAAGCCGCCGTTCTCGTAGATCTCGCTCGTGCGCACGAAGTCGACCTTGTGCGCCCAGTGCTTGATGAAGTCCTTCTCCTCGTGGCGGTTGGCGTCTTGGATGACGAACGAAACGCCGACGCGCGGGAGGGTCGCGTCGCCGCGGACACGCAGCATGAGCTCCACGGCCGAGTGGATCTTCTCGAGACGGTCTACGCCCCGCACCTTCTCGAGCGTCTCCTTGGTGGTCGCGTCGATGCTGAAGGCGACGGCGTCGAGGCCGACGTCGACGAAGAACTTCGCGAGCTCCTCGCGCAGCGTGAGGCCGTTGGTGTTCATCGCGACGGCGAGGCCGCGCTCTTTGGCGGCCTTGATGTAGGGGCCGAGCTGCTTGGCGAGGAGCGGCTCGCTCCACAGGCTCGGCATCACGAGCGCCCTCGCGCCCATGAGCTCGTCGAGCATCTTGCGGACCTTGTCGATGTCGGTGTCGCGGCGGAGGAAGCCCTTCAGCTTCTCGTTGGTCGGATCGCCGTGCACGATGCACATCGGGCACTTCAAGTTGCAGTCGGTCCGCAGGTCCATGATGAGGCGGGGCGGCAGGCGCGGCACCTCTCGCGTCGCTCCGGACTGGTCGACGCGGAGCCGCCTGGGTCGATCGCTCATCTTCCCAAAAGGTATCCCGGCCGTTCTCCCGCCGCAAATCGTGGACCCTGATGGCCCAAGCGCGCGGAGCGGCGGGGCCGGCGCGATCCGGCGTAGACGTAGGCGGCGGCGCCATGGGACCATCACGCCCAAGGCTCGCGTGTCGAAAACCGGCCTCATCAAAGCTGCCATCTCTCTCGCCGCGCTCGTCGTCGTCGTGTGGGTGCTGCCGATGCGCGACGTCTGCGTCGACCCCGCGCACCCGGACGGCGGCAGATCGCCTCTCTCGCGCACCGAGTCCGGCTGCGTGCTCCACGCCTCGAGCGGGGACCGCGCGCTCGACGTCGCGGCGTGCGCGTCCTTGTCGTGCCGGCCCGGCCTTCGCACCACGCTCGCGCAGGCGCGGCTCGGCGTCGTATTCGCGCTCGGGCTCCTCCCGTTCGTCTCGAGCGTCGTCTGGTCGATGCGCTGGCGAACGCTGCTGGGCATCGGCGGCAAACCGCCACCGCTGTGGAACGTGTGGCGCATCACGATGGAGTCGCAGGCGGGCGGTGTGCTCTTGCCGGGGAGCGTCGGCGGCGACGCGCTGCGGGTGGCGTGGGCGACGGCCGACGGGACACCGCTCGGTGTCGTGCTCGGCTCGGTGGCGCTCGATCGCGCGATCGGCCTGACGATGCTCACGTTGACGGCGGCCGCGCTCGCCCTCGGCATGGGAGGGCTGTCGGCCGGCCCGCTCGCCTGGGCGCTCGCGGGCGTCCCGTCGTGCTTTCTCGGCGGAGTGCTTCTCCTGCGCAGCCGCCTCCTCGGTCCCGACGCCGCGATCCTGAAGCTCGTCCTGCGCGGCGCTGCGGGCCGCGCCCTCCGTCCGATGCTCGACTACGTCCGGGCCGACGGTGCGCCGCGCGCCATCGGGGCCGCGATGGCGCTCGGCTTGGTCCTCAGCGTCTACCAGCTCGGCCTCATCCGCGGCCTCGTCTACGCGCTCGGCGCGACGCCGACGAACGAGCTGCAGGTCTACGTGGGGACGGCGATGGCGTTCGTGGTCTACGCCCTCCCGGCCCTCCCTGGCGCGTGGGGCACGGGCGACGCCGCGTTCGTGTTCTTCTTCGCCCCTGCAGGCCTCGACGCAGGCGTCGCGTTCGGAACGTCGATGCTCTATCGCCTCTTCTGGTATTCCCAGGCTCTCACTGGCGCGCTCGTCGGGCTCTTTGCGTCCGTGCGCCCAAAGGCCGCGGGCCGAGACCCCGCCGCCGACCCTCCCCTTCCTCCCCGGAGCCACCCGTGAGCGACACGCCCCAAGGTCGTCCACGGCGCGCGATGACGATCGTGGTCTGCGCCCTCGACGAGGAGCGCTGGATCCGGAGCACCGTCGAGTCTCTCGTGCCGATCGCCGACGCCGTCCTCGACGCGTACGACCTCGTCCTCATCGACGACGGCGGCCGCGACCGCACCGGGGAAATCATGGAGGAGCTCGCGCGCGAGCTCCCGCACACGCGCGTCGTGCACAACCCCGAGCCGCGCGGCCTGGGGTGGATGTTCTGGGAGTTCATCTCCGAGTGCGAGCATCCGTACTTCTTCATGCTCGCGGGCAACGGCGAGAGCGCGCCCGAGAGCATCCGGCGCATGATGGAAGAGGCGGGCACCGCCGACCTCATCGTCGGCTACCGCACGACGCACGAGCGATCGCTCCTGCGCCAGGCGATCTCCGCGGGCTTCCAGCGGACGATGTCGCTCGCGTTCGGCTTCGGTCGCGTGAAGGACTGGACCGGCATGTTCGTGTGGCCGGTGGCCGCCGTCCGTCGCATGGAGCGATTGCCGCCGAGCAATCTCTACTCGGTGGAGGTGCTCCTTCGCCTGCTCGATCAAGGCGTCTCGATGAAGCAGGTCCCTGCGCCGCAGGGTCGCGATCGCCCGACGAGCAAGGTCGTCGGGTGGAAGACGCTGCGGCAGACCCTCGAGCTCTTGTGGGCGACCAAGGTCGCCAAGCGCTGAGCGAGGCGTGACGGGCTAGACAGCGACCTAGAAGCGATCGGGCGCGTGCATGTGCGGCTGCCGAAGAGGAAAGAGCGCCGCGACGACGCGCGACGTCTCCGCGGAAGGCGGCGACGCAAGGCGCGCGAGGACGTGCTCGGGGGGAAACGCGCCGAAGCAGAGGCGCGCGATCTCGTGCTGCGGCGCTTCGAGGTGCCACGTCGGCGCGGCAGCCCCGGCGTCGGCGTCGACTACGCGGACCTCGCCGTCCGCGAGCGCGAGGTCGACGGCCCCGATGTCCGTCGTCATCCGGAGCGTCCCCGCCGAAGCCGCGCGCTCCGACGCGCGCAGGGTTCGCGACAGCTCCGGCGCGAGCGCCTCCATGAGCGGTCGGACGCGCACGACGCGCGCCATCGATTCTCCGCACGCGGCGTAGTGACGCGCGAACGTCGCGTGGTGGTGCATCGCGGCCCGCGCGACCGCGCCGGACGGCTCGGTCGCGACGATGACCCGCCGGCACGGCGCGTCTCCCCCGATCCTCATGGCGCCCCAGTCGCGGCACGCCCAGAGGATCGCGTCGCCCGCGTCGAGGTGCGTCGCCAGCGCCTCCCCGACGACCCACGCGTCCGGGTAGCGGCGCTGCAGATGACGCACCGCCCAGCCCCACGGCCCTTGCGACCGCCACGCGTACCCCGCGACCTCGCCGCGCGGGCTCACGGCGACGCGGCACGCGTCCTCCGCGCTCGCGTGCGTGCCCCCCGGCATGCGCGCCCAGTCGCGCGCGCCGCGGAGGGCCGCGCCGGTCGACCACGCCGTGGCGTCGTCGTAGATCCGGCGGACCGCCGCGAGATCCCCCTCCGCAAAGGGCCGGACCGTCCACCCCGCCGGCAGCGGCGGGCGCTCGTCCAACTTCGTGAGCTCGAGGAAGTGCTCTGGCCCCGCCGTCGCGAAGCCGAACTTCGGGTAAAATCCCGCGATGCCGTACAGCACGGCGAGCTCGCGGCCCTCGCGCGCGAGGTGCTCGAGCGTCGCCGCCATGAGGCGCCGGTAGTGGCCGCGGCGCCGCTCCTCGGGGGCCGTCTCCACCTTGCCGATGCCGGTCGCGCTCACGCGCGCGGCGCCGAAACACAAGGTGTACGGCTTCAGGACCTGGTGGCTCACGCTGCGGCCGTCCGCCCAAACGTCCGCGCGCGTGGTGCCGTCGTCCTGAAGCGCAAAGGTGACGCCCCCGTCGGGCGCCGCCGCCGAGCCGGTCGCGGGCGGCGTATCAGCCGTAGAAGGCATGGACGCTCTCGCACACGACGTCGACGTCGGCTTCGGACAGGTTCGCGTGCATCGGGAGGCAGAGGATCTCGCTCAGCATCGCGCGGGCGCGAGGAACGGCCGCGCGCGGCAGCTCCGCGTAGATCGGCTGGTCGCAGACGAGGATGGGGTGCCGGACCTTCACCTCGATGCCCTGGGCCGCGAGGTGCGCCATGAGCGCGGCGCGCTCGGGCACGCGCACCGTGAAGTCGTAGAACGTGTGGAGGCCAGGTGGGCCAGGATCGGGGCAGACCACCGGCGACCGCAGCTGCGCGCGGTAGCGTCCCGCGAGCAGGTTGCGGCGCTCGAGGATGGCGGCCGCGCGCGGAAGGAGGTCGCGGACGATCGCGGCTTGCAGCGGGTCCATCGTGTGTTTGAGCTCGGGCGCGAGGCACGTCTCGCCGCGCACGGTGCCGACGAGACGAAGCATGCGCAGCGGCTCGAGCAGTCCGGGGTCGGCAAAGACGAGCGCGCCCGCGTCGCCCATCGCGCCGAGCACCTTCATCGGGTTGAAGCTGAAGACGCCGACGTCGCCGAACGCGCCGGCGCGCGTGCCGCCGAGCGTCGCCCCAGCGGCCTGCGCGACGTCCTCTATGACGCGCAGCCCGTGCTTGCGCGCGATCGCCATCAGCGGGGGCATGTCGCAGACGCGCCCGTAGAAATGCACGGGGAGGAGCGCGCGCGTCCGCGGCGTGATCGCGGCCTCGACGAGGGACGGATCGAGGTTGAACCGCTCGTCGACATCGACGAACACCGGCGTCGCGCCGACCAGCGTGATCGCGCTCGCCGTCATGAGCCACGTCATCGGCGTCGTGATGACCTCGTGCCCAGGCCCGATGCCGAGCGCGCGGAGCGCCAAGTAGAGGCCGGACGACGCGCTGGAGACACCCACGGCGAACGGGCGCTCGCAGAATCCCGCAAAGGCCTCCTCGAACGCCGCGAGCTCGTGGCCTTGGATGAAGATGCCGTGATCGAGGAAGCGCTCGACAATCGCGTGCACCGCCGCCCGACGCGCCGGATCCTTGATCGACAGGTCCCGTAGCCTGACCCGGATCGGCGGCGGCGCCGCGCTCATGGCGCGCCGAGCTCCGGATAGTGCTTCGCGAGGTAGACGGCGCGCAGGCGCGCGGCTTCCGGGCCGACGGCCTGCGCGACCGCGCGCTCGTGAGCGACCTTGTCGTCGAGCCGCGCGAACGCGCGCGGCGGGAAGGACCAATACACCCCGAGGCTGTTCATCCTGTCGGCCGAGAAGGCCGAATCGACGTCGCCTCGCGCGTCGATTTGGTACGGGTCCGAGAGGCGCGCGCGAAAGTCGACGCTCATCCGCCAACCGTCGCCGCCGCGAACGGTCTGGTGCGGAGTGAGGGTCGGAAACGCGACGAAGTGGCCGGCGAAGGCTTCGAACGGCACGGCCACCAGATCGCTGCGCGCGAGCGGGCTGCCGGCGTACGGCCCACGGTAAGACGCCGACGGGTGCGTGACCGGAAGCGTCTCGAACACGTCGAGCCGCGGGCTATCGGGCGAGACATGGAGGTAGAGGAAGAAGTTGAAGCTGTCGGGCGGTGCGCCGCTCCACAGGTCGCAGTGCAGGTGGTCGGTCGCGAACGGGCGCGCGGGCGCGGCCTCGGCGGGCCCGAGCATCCGCACGTTCACCGGGAACTGAAGCGCGCGCAGCCCTACGACGCCCAGCTCTTCGAGGAGCTGCACGACGTGCCCTTCGAGGTCGAGCATGAGCGCGGTGTCGCGCCGGAGCTCGACCTGGCCGCGCGCGGCGAGGAGCGCGCCCACGTCCACGTCCACGTCGTCCTGCCCCGTGAGCGCCCGCAGCACCCGCGCGCGGATCTCTCGAAACGCCGCCCGCCCGGAGACGTCGTCGCGTCGAACTTGGCTCATCGCGCGTACCACCGCTCGACCTTGACGATCGCAGAGACCGTGTCGTCGGCCTCTTGCTCGGTGTATCGCTCGTTCAGGTAGAGGCAGAACGAGCGGTCCCGCGCGTCGCGCGCGTTGGGCGTGCTGAACTCGTCGCTCAGGTGGCCCCGTACCCACGGCCAGTCCCAGACGACGAAGCCGTAATCCGGGTTCAGGTCGATCCCCTCCGCGCGCACGGCTTCGGCGAACTCGCGCTTGGTGCACGTCAGCCCGGACGTGTCGACGAAGACCGGGTAGATGAACGGCGAGAAGTCGGCCGTGTGCCCGTAGGCGGTGCAGTGGCGAGAGTCGCGCTCCAGGCGCGCACGGACGGCATCGATGAACGAGAGGCGCGCGGCGAGCGTCTCGTCCAGGCGGCCGAGGGACGCGTAGCCGATCGCGCACGAGATTTCGTCGGTGTTCCAGTTGAGCGCCGGGAACAGGTTGGTCCGCGGCGAGCGGTCGTCGAAGTCCGTCCGCCAGCGCGGCTTGCCGCGGTCGGCGTGGGCCAGCGCGGTCTGGTAGAGCTCCTTCGAGCGGCTGTAGACGATGCCGCCGCTCGAGCCGCTCACGTGGGTCTTCTTGAACATCGTCGAGAACGCCGCGATGTCACCGAACGTTCCGACCCTGCGGCCGTTCCACCGCGCGCCGTGGGATTGCGAGCAGTCCTCGAGGACTTTGAGATCGCGCGCGTGCGCGACGGCCATCACGGCGTCCATGTCGACCGGCTCTCCCGCGCAGTGGACGACGATCACGCAGCGGGACTTCGGCGTGATGCGCGCCGCGAGCTCGTCGGGGCCCATGTTGTAGCGACCGGGCCGTGCGTCGGCGAGCACGGGGACGTGCCCTTGGAGGATGATCGAGCTCAATGGACCGGCGTCGGTGATCGGACCGATGATCACGTCCGAGCCGCGCGGCAGGTCGAGCGCGGCGAGCGCGACGTAGACCGACGCCGTGCCCGTCGCCACCGAGTCCGCGTAGCCGCCGCCCATGTACGCGGCGAAGGCGTCGCAGTACTCCTGCTCGAACTTGCCCTCGTAGCCGAGGTCGATCTCCCGCTCGGCGTAGTAATCGAGCGCGGCGAGGACGCGCGCGCGCTCGTCGGGTCCGATGGCGCGCCGGGCGGGCATCTTGGTCGCTCGGACCTTCGAGCCGCCGTGAATGGCGAGAGGGTGACGCGGCGCAGAAGCCATGCTTTTCGCTTTCCGGAGGGTGACGCAGCGCCTGTCCGCTTAGCTTAGCGCAGCGCGGCGCGCCGTATCAACGCGCGAGCAGCTCCTCGATCGCGACGAGGCAGCGCACGACGGCGCGGCCGAGGAGGACCTGTCGCGCGTCGAACGCGCGCGCCTGCACCTGGTCGACGAACTCCCTGAGCGCACGATGGAGCGGCGTCGCCCCGGGCGGCCCGGGTGCGGCGCCGTCGTATCGAAGCGTCGCGCCCGCGGCGACGACGCGCGCGCGGCGGGCGTCCGCGGCAAAGCCGACCCCCGCCGCGGCGCGAAACGGCGTGCCGTCGGGGAAGTCCAACCGGAAGAGGAGGCGGTCGACGCCCGAAGCGACGACGCGCCGCGCGAACGTCACGCTCGGCTCGGTGCCGGCGAGATCGATCGCCATCGCGCAGAGGTGCGGCGCGAAGTCCCAGAGCGCGTCGACGACGCGGCGAGGCGAGATGCGACGTGTCAGCCGGCCGCTGCGGGCGCGGATGGCGCCGCACGTGGCTTGCGCCTCGCGGGCGCTGCGGTAGGCGGGGTTGAAGAGATCGATGTGATCGACGACCACGACGACCCGCTTGTCGCGCGCGGCGTGCGCGATCCGTTCGGCGTCGGCGAGGCTAGTGGCCATGGGCTTCTCGATGAAGACGGCGACGCCGCGCTCGATGGCGGCGATCGCGATCTCGGCGTGCGCGGTGGGCGGGGTCGCCACCACGACGCCGTCGAGCTCTCCGTCGCGGAGCATCTCGAATCCGTCGGCAAACCACCGCGCGTTCGGCGCGACCGCGGCGGCCGCCGCTTCCTGGCGGCACGCCACGGCGTGCAGCGTCACGTCGGGCAGGTCGGCGATGCAGGACGCGAGCGTGCGACCCCACGGGCCGAGGCCGACGAGGCCCAGCCTCATCGCGTGTACGCGGACGCCGCGTCCGCGTAGCCGAGCCGCTCGAGGAATCGCCGGACGGCGTGCGCGTCGCGCTCGTCGGGCGCGGCCGGGTGCACGAGCACGTCGCGCTCACGCTCGAACGGACCGCTGTACGTCTCGTGGTAGACGAGCCAGTCCGACGTCACGACCGGCATGTGCCACCGCGAGGCCGACAGCCGGTAGAGCATCGCCTGGCCGCGCCCCGCCTCGGCGAGGGCGACCTCCTGCACCATGTCGCCGGCGTCGTCGAGGAAGCAGACGGTCATCGAGCCCTCGATGACGTGGTACGATTCGCTCTTGCCGTCGGGGTGCCGATGGGGCGTCGCGAACGAGCCGCGCGGGCAGACGATGATCATCTCCTGCGTCGCCGCGGACGGGCTCGCGTGAAGGCAGAGGCGGTAGCGCCGGCGGGGCGCGCGCGCCGCGGCCTGCTTCAGCCTCTCGATCGTGGCGAGGTCCACCGCGAGAATCGGCTCCGAATTGAACTCCGCCTCGGGAAGCATGCGCCTCGAGGGCACGATAGCACGCGGCGGTGGGGCAGGCGCGGCGCCGCTCGGGCGCTCGGCGCGTCCGCGGAGGCGCGCGCCCGCAGGCGCGAGGCCTGCGCATGCGACGAGGGTCGCCGCATGACCATGGTCCCCGCGCGATCCAAAATTCGGACGATTTCGAGCCACTTTTCCGGCCTCACGGCACGGAACGCACGCGCGCGCGCCGCGCGGCCCAGCGCGCGTGAAAATGCGCGGCCGCGCGCTTGACCCAGAACGCCTCCGTGGCAGGAAGCAACCACATTCGCGCGCGGTGTGTGCCGCGCGACGGGAGGGTTCGCGTGCTCAAGCTCACCGTCATCGCCGCCGCCGCGTCCGGGCTCCTCGTCCCGGCGCTCGTCGTCTCCGTCGCCGCCGCCGCGCCGCCGGCCAAGAAGAAGACGACCAAGCCTGCCGCCGCGGCGACCGCGGCGACCGCGCCGGCCGCGCCGCCGCCCGTCCTCTTCGAGACGAAGCCGAAGAACTCGGCCCTGTCGCGGGTCGAGGACAGCGTGGCCGGGTGGGCGCCGAGAGGCCCCGCGACGCCGACGATCAC
>JAYVXL010000381.1:0-1790 GCA_043785185.1 Myxococcales bacterium | reverse complement strand
GCGCCCGCGCCCGCGCCCGCGCCCGCAACAACGCTCGCCCCCGCGACGGCCGACGCCCCCGACGCCGCCACGGTGCCTGCGCCCGTCGACGTGGCTGCGCTCGCGCCTCCCGTCGCGCTCGCCGCCGCCACGCCCACCGCCGCCTGCGCGACGATCGCGCGCTTGAGGCGCCCGCGATGACGCGCCGACAAGGGCTCGCCGTCTCGACCTCGCTCCAGGAGTGCACGTGTCTGGGGACTGAGCCTCTTCATGGCGACCTCCGCCCTTGCCGTTGCCGAAAGCGCGCGGCCGTCTTCTCGAAGTCGGCACGCGCGGCGTACAGCCGCGAGTAGACCGTCTTCTGCGGCACGCCGACGATCTCGGCGATCTCGTTGGCGGTCATCTCTTCGAGCTCCGAGAACACGAAGACGACGCGCTTGTCCTCGTCGAGCGATTCGAGCAGCACGTCGATCACGCGCGACGCTTCCGCGCGCGAGACGAGAGCGTCGGTGTCGGCGGATGCGTCGACCAGCTCGTCGGGATCGAGCGGCGACCCGTCGCGATCGTGCGGGCTCTTGCGACGAAGGTGCCGCCGGTGCTCACGGACCGTGCGAAAAAGGATCGCGAAGAGCCACGTCTTGACCGAAGAGCGCCCCTCGAACGCGACGAGCTGCCGGTAGGCGACAAGGAACACCTTCTGCGTGACGTCGTCGAGCGCGTCGTCACGCACCCCCAGCCGTCGGGCGCTCCGCCACACGAAATCGACCGTGCTCTCGTAGAGCTCGTCGAACGTGGCCGGGACCGCGTGCGCCACCGGGGGTAGGAGCGGCGTGGCGTTGGGGGTGCCCACGCATCCGTAGTGGCCGGTCAGCCCGGGTTTTCCCGTTAATAGTGAAATCGGAGCCCCATCGCGAAGTCGAGCCCAATTGCGCTGGGTTTGTGGACGCTCCCGGCGGGGTCGATGACGAACGATGGCCGCGTGAACGGCGCGACCGCGAACCCGTCGGCGATGGCGGCCCAGTGCGGCGAAAGGCGCCACGTGGCGGCGACACCGGCCCCGCCTACGGCGATCCGCGCCGTCGCGCTGGCGGGGACGTCGGCGCCGAATCCGTCGGCGTGCACCCATGCGATCCCGCCCAGCACGCACGGGCCCACGCTGACCTCGGAGGCCACCGCGTCGATGCAGGCGCGCGCGTCGACACGCACGAGGCCAAGCGTCGCCCCTTCGTTGGGGCGCGCGTCCAGCGACTGGCGCTGGTTCGGCGTCAGCGCGCCACCGACGTCACCCGAGAGCCGGCCGACGCGCGCGCCGACACGAAGCGCGACATCGGGGCTCGCCTTCGCGAGCAAGCCCGACATGAGCCCGACGCCTCCGGTGCCGTGGAGCCGTACGGGCAATGGCGCCGACGGGGCTGCGTGCTCCGCGCCGCCGTCCTCGCGACCCGGCGCGCGCGGGAGAGAGACGGTCGCCAGCACCTGCGGCTCGGGCGGCGTGTTGGGTAGAGGGCTCGCTTCGGCCGCGTCCCGCGGAGGTGGAGCGGGAAGCGGCGCGGACGGCGGCGCGGCGAGCTCCGCGTTCGGGTTCATGGCCATGGCGACCACAAGCTCCGCGGCGTCGGCGACGGCGCGGCACGATTCCCCTTCGATGCGCCGCCCGCGTGCGTCCCCGTCGCCGAGGCGAACGTGCGCGACCCAACGGTCTCCCTGCGACGGCGACAGCGCGACGTGGGCCCGGAGCGGCGCCGTCGGTCCCGCGTCGCCGAGCGTCGTTCGGATCGCGGCCAGCGCGTCGGCACGCGACGGACACGCGC
>JAYVXL010000380.1:0-1793 GCA_043785185.1 Myxococcales bacterium | reverse complement strand
GCTGCTCGCCGGCGAGGACGAGGTCGAGCACCTTCCCCGCGGGCTGGTCCTTCACGTGGACGTCGATCTTGTCGGCCGGGTCGGCGGCGAACGACGTCTGGACGACGAGGCTCCAGCCGGCGGCGTCGGCCAGCTTGCGCACGGCCACGCCGCGCGGGGCGCCGTCGACGTCCAGCGTGACCTTCTTGTCGGCCTCCGGCCACGCACCTTCGTGCCTGACTTCGGCGCTCGCCGTGACGGCGACCAGGAGGAGTGCGTGGGAAAGGAGACCAACCAAGAGGGACTTCATGACTCGATCCTCCGAGAAGCAGGTGACGGAAGCGCTCGCGTGAGCGCGACGGAGACGACGACGAGCATCAGCGCAGAGCCGAGCGTCAACCAGAGCGGCAAACCCGACGAATGCGCGGCCTGCCGCAGGCTCTTCATCACGATCGGGACGCTGCGGACGAGCGAGACCGCCTGACCGGACAAACCGTGCCCGCCGGCGAGCGAGGGGAGGACGCCTGCGGTCGCGAGGCCGAGCGCGGCGACGAGCATGCGCCACGGGAGCGGCGCGCGGGCGAGGCCGCCGTCGGACACGCGCTCGGGCTCGGGCATCGCGCGTAGCGCGTCGGCCATCGAGAGCGAGAGGAGGGTGGCGTCCGCCAGCGCGACGGCGCAGTCCTGGCAGGTCTCGACGTGCTGGGTGACGGCGTCGGGCACCACGCCCACTTGCGCGTCGGCGAGCGCGACGATCGCGATCTCGCTGGCGTGCTCGCCGTACCAGGCGACCTCTTCGGTGAGCAACTTGGTCTTCATGCGTCCCTCGCGACTTCGGCCAGCGTCGTGGCCATCGCTTTGCGTCCGCGGCTCACCCAGGTGGCCACGGTGCCGAGCGGCACGTCGAGGCGCGCCGCGATCTCCTGATATTCGAGCCCTTCGAGGTGAAACATCTGCAGCGCCTTCCTCTGACCTTCCGGCAAGCTGTCGAACGCCCGGCGCACGAGCTCCGCCCGGCGCGCCCCCTCGACTTGCTCGTACGGATCGGGCCGGCCGTCGACGAGCTCCACCCCCGCGCGCTGGCTGCTCGGCTCTTCGCCGAGGCTGTCGTGCATGCGGGCCTTCTTCCTCGAGCGAATCACGTCGAGCGCCACGTGGCGCGCGATGCCGAGCACGTACGCGCGGGCGTTCTGGGCGTCGCGCGTGCGTTCGGGGTGCTCGAACGCGCGGCGCATGGTCTCGTTCGCCGCGTCGTCCACGTCCGCCGTCGTGGGCGGCTCGCGCAGCATGCTCGCGATGACGGCGCGGACGGCAGGTCGCAGCGCGGCGGCCTCGAGGGGGAGGCCGAGCGGCGGAGCCGGACGCGCGAGTTGCGGCATGAGCGCCAAGAACATCTTCGTACGTCTTGTCGGCCCGCGAGGGGGCCAAATTTCGCGCCGCTACAAGAGACGGAAATGTCTAGGCTTTTGCGCCGCGGCGCGTGGTGGGGCGAGATCGCCGCTCCTTCGCCTGCTGGGCGCGCGGCTTGTCGGGCTCGCCCCTCCTTCGCCCCTGGGCGTGGGGCGCCCGCGGCATCGCTATGCGCGCGGGGGGTGAGGGCGCCGGCGCGAGTACGCTTTCATAGGTAGGACCTTTAGCTTTGACCGTGGCCGCGCCCGTAGCCGTGGCCGCGCCCGCGCCCGCGCCCGTAGCCGTGGCCGCGCCCGGCCCCGAAATCCGGGCGCGGCGCGCGGCGCTACCGTATGAGCCGCGTCAGCATGCTGACGACGCGCGAGGCGAGCGCAACGATCTTCGCTTCGTCGTCCTCGGAGGCG
>JAYVXL010000379.1:0-6109 GCA_043785185.1 Myxococcales bacterium | reverse complement strand
CGCCTCGGCGTCGTTGGCGGAGCGGTCGTGCAGGACGTGCAGGGCGACGTCGCGCCCGAGCGCCTCGTGCCGCGCGAGCCAAAGGTCGCCATCGTCGCCGCGCGCGATCGGCGCCTTCAAGCGGTAGCTGCCGAGCCGACGCGCCTCGCGAAGCTCGCGGCGCGCGCGCCACTGCATGTGACCGGCGTAGGCGCCGATCGCCGTCCCGAGGAGGACGAAGAGGTAGTTGTTCCCGAAGGCGATGAGGTCCGCCCGCGACGACCACTGCGCCCGAACCTGCGGCCAGCGCAGCGCCGCGACCGCCATCACCGCGGGGAACGAGAGCGCCGTGAGCCCGGCGACGAGCAGCGTGCGCCGCCCGTGCGACGGGAGCACGGCGCGGACGAGCGCGATGACGCTCACGCCCTGGACGAGCGGGCTGAGGATGCCGCCGAACGGGATGGCCATCATCGACACGAGCGTGCCCGCGACGAGGAAGACGGACACCTCGATCACGTGAGCTGCCACTTCGGCACGCTGGGACGCGCGAGGACGCCGTAGCAGCCGGCGCCGAAGCACACGCCCGCCGCGCGGAGGCCGAGCAGCCACACGAGGTGGCGGCCTTTCGCGACGAGCAACGACGCGAAGAGATCGCTCGCGGCGAACGCCGTCCAGGCGACGACGCCCGCGCCGAGGAGGCGGCGCAGCAGGCGCCGGCGCTCGCCCAACTCTTGCTCGCGGCGCGTCGACACCGCCGTGGACACGGGGGCGCTCCCCGCTGCCGCGCTGCTCCCCCCTGGCATCGACCCGACGGTATCACCCTCGGCCGCGCCTCACCGCGTCGGTTCGTCGCGCCATTGTGGCGGACGAAGCGCGCCGGTAACATCGACGAGCGCCGGACGAGGGGCGCCCGGGGGGGGCCGATGGAGTGCCTGGACGGAGCGACGATCGCGCAGTTCGCGAAGAAGAACCTCGACGAGGCCACGCAGACGCTCGTGCGCGCGCACGCGGCGACGTGCGCGCGCTGCGCCCAGCTACTGAGCGAGACGACGCCGACCCTCGAGCAGCCCGCGTCGGCGCCCCCGCCGGCCGCGCGCCTCCAGCGCGGCGACACGCTGGGCCGCTACGTCGTGCTCGACCTGGTCGAGACCGGCGGGATGGGTGAGGTGTACGCCGCCTTCGACCCGGAGCTCGATCGCCGCGTGGCGATCAAGGTCCTTCGCCACCGCGCGGTCGCCGTCGACGACACCCGCGCCGCGCGCCTGCTCCGCGAGGCGCAGGCGATGGCGCGCGTGTCGCATGCGAACGTGATCGCGGTACACGACGTCGGCGTGTCCAACGGCCGCATCTTCTTCGCGATGGATCTCGTGCAGGGGACGACGCTCAAGAAGTGGCGGCAGAAGCAGACGCGCACTTGGCGCGAGGTCCGCGCGGTCTACCTCGCCGCCGGTCGCGGCCTCGCGGCGGCGCACGCCGCCGGGCTCGTCCACCGCGATTTCAAGCCTGACAACGTGCTCGTCGGAGACGACGGCGCCGTGAAGGTGACCGACTTCGGCATCGCGCGCGCGCTGCAGGAGAATGACGCGGACGACGGCCTCGAGGCGCCGGCCGACGCCGCGCCCGCGCCCCAGGCCGCTCGCGTCGCTGCCGCGATCGGCACGCGCGAGCTCCCGCCCGAGGCCGTGAGCTCGCACGGCTCGCTGAGCGACCCGCTCACGCACGAGAGCACCATCATGGGCACGCCCGGCTACATGGCGCCGGAGCAGTACCTGTGCGAGCCGACCGACGCGCGGAGCGATCAGTTCGCGTTTTGCGCGGCGCTCTACGAGGCGCTCTACGGCGAGCGTCCTTTCGAGGGGCGCACGTTCGAGGAGACCGCGCAGGCCGTCGTGACGGGGCGCGTCCGCGACGCGCCGGAAGGGGCGCGCGTCCCGAGCTGGATCCGCCGCGTGCTCCTGCGCGGATTGTCCGCCGAGGCGGCCATGCGCTACCCGTCGCTCGACGCGCTGCTCGCCGAGCTCGACGCGGACCCGAGCGCGCGCGCGCGGCTCGTGCTCGTCGGGCTCGGCGTGTCGTTCGCGGTGCTCGCGCTGGCCGCGTTGGCGCATCGGACCGGGAGAGACGCGGGGGCCGTGTGCAGCGGCGCGCCGGCGGCGATGGCCGAGGTGTGGAGCGGCGAGGCGAGGGCGCGCGGCGAGCGCGCGTTCCAGGCCACCGGGCTTGCGTTCGCGCCCGAGTCATGGCGCCACACGCGCGAGCAGCTCGACGTGTACGCCGCGGCGTGGACGGCCGCGCACAAGCAAGCGTGCGAGGCCACGCGCGTGCGCGGCGAGCAGTCCGAGGCGGTCATGACGCTGCGAATGATGTGCCTCGAGGAGCGCCGCGAACAGGTGCGCGCGCTGACGCGGCTGCTGGGTGACGCCGATCGCCAGATCGTCGAAAAGGCGCCGGAGGCCTCGTTCGCGCTGCCGGCCGTCGCCGACTGCGCCGACGTCGCGTCGCTCACGAGCCTGAGGCCGCTCCCCGCCGAGCCGGCAAAGCGCGCGATCATCGAGGCGCTGCGCCGTGACGTCGCCGCGCAGCGCGCGCTCTTGGACGCGGGCAAGTACAAGGACGCGGTCGCGCAGAGCGGGCCTCTCGTCGAGAAGGCGCGTAGCACGGCGTACGAGCCGCTCCTCGCCGAGGCGCTGCTGGTCTTCGGCGAGGCGCAAGACCGCTCCGGCGCAAAGGCCGCGGCCGAGCCGACGCTGCGCGACGGCGTCTACGCGGCCGAGGCCGCGCGCGCCGACGAGCTCAAGGTGCGCATGCTCCTGGACCTCACGCCAATCCTCGCCGACGCCGGCCGTTTCGTGGAGGCGCGCGACGCGATCCGGCTGGCGCGCGCGACGTGCGAGCGCCTGAGCGACCCACAGGTTCACGAGGCGGAGCTGCTTTCGGCGAACGGTTGGATCTTCGCGCGCGAGACGCGCTACGAGGAGGCGGCCGCCGAGCTGAGGCGCGCCATCGCCATCGCCGAAAGGAACCCGAAGCGGAGCAAGCCCGCGTTCGTCGCGAAGCTGTACGCGCGGTGCGCGGCGCAGCTCGGCAAGGGAGGGCACGCCGAGGAGGCTCTTCAGATGCTGGACCGCGCCGACGCGATTCAGCTGGAGACGCAAGGCAAGGACTTCCCCGGCCGCGTCTCGATCTTGGTGAATAAAGCCGCCGTGCTGGTCGACGATGACCGCGCCGAGGAGGCGCTCCCCGTGATCGACACCGGGCTCGACCTCGCGGCGCGCGCGCTGCCGCCGGAGAGCATGAGCGTCGCCAACCTGTACAGCAACCAATCCGACGCCCTCTGTCGCGCCGGTCGCCCCCTTGAAGCGCTGGCGTCGGCGCGGCGCGCGCAGGAGCTCGGGCGCAAGGCTCTCGGTCCGAAGAACCTCGCGACTACCGTGATGGCGCTCAACGAGGCCAACGCGCTCCGCGCCCTCGGACGGTCGGCCGAGGCCATCGCGCTCTACCGCACGATCTTGCCGATCTTCGACGAGCAGCTACCGAAGGACAACGAGACGGCGGCCGAGGGGCGCGTGGGCCTCGCCGAGGCGCTCGTCGCGACGAAGCGGCCACGCGAAGCGATCCCCGAGCTCGAGAACGTGCTCGCGGTCTACGCGAAGACCCCGACCGGCCACGCGACGCGGGCGAACCGCGAGCACCAAGCGCGCGCCTACGAGGTGCTCGCCGAAGCGCTACGGGCGACCGAAGGGCAAGGCAAGCTGGCCGACGAGGCTGCCGCGACGGCGGTGGCCAAGCGCGCGGAGCTGGGAAAACCCGCGCGCGACGCGGGCGCGACGCCCTTGTGAGCGCGGCGGCGTGCGCCGTCGCGGCGTCCTGCCCGAGCGGCCGTGCGGGCGCCTCGGTCTGGCCGCGCGGGCGCGCGGCCGCACGCGCGACGACAAATGCGCGCGCGGCGCGCGGCCGGTTTATCCTGAAGACGGCGTGAGCACCGAGCCTCGAAGCGTCCGCGTGAGCGCGGAGGAGCAGGTCCTCGTGGACCTGGCGCGGTGGCTCGCGCGCGCGCGCCAGTATTCGGCGGCTCACCCGAGCTGCGCTGCGCTCGCCGACGAGACGTACGCGTCGCTCTCGCGGGCGCTCGCGGCGCGCGCGCCGCTCGAGTACACGATCCTCCGCGACGACGCGCAGGCGTGGGGCGTCCCCGCCGTCGACCCGACGGTGCGCACCCGCGTCGCGCCGTTCCTGCACGCTCGTGGCGCCCGACTTCTGCGCTTCTCCGCGGGCATCAGCAAGGCGGAGCTCGCCACGCTCGTCGACGTGCTCCTCCCGCCTCCGCAGAAAATCGCCAGCGGCGGCGGCCTCGCCCACATCGCGCGCGAGCGCGGCGTATCGCGCGTGCAGATCGACGAGATCGACGGGGGCGTCGACGACGCCGAGAAGCAAGAGGAGCGGCGACGCGAGGAGATGAAGCGCTTCTTCGCCGACGCGGCGCGCGCGGTCGCGGCGGGGCGGACGCCGTCCATCGCCCGGGGAGACTTGGCGGCGCTGCTCGAGCGCGCGGAGGTCGCCGCCGGGATCGTCGAGGAGGAGGCGCGGGGTGGCGTCGCGGAGGGGGTGGCGGTGCTCGCGCTCCTGGCGCGCGCGTTTGGCGGGCCGGACGCGCCGGGCGAGATCGGCCGCGCGCTCCGCGCGCTGTCACAAAGCGCAAAGGAGCGGACGCTGCTCGGGTTGCCGGCGCTTCCGTTCGAGCAGCGCGCGGAGCTCGTGCGCGCGCTCGCGGAGCTCGGGGACGAAGACCTCGCGCGCTTCGCGCTCCCGGCCCTGCGGGCCAGCGCGGGCGAGCCCACGACCCTCTTGGACGCGCTCGGGATCGTGGTGCCGCGTGACCGCGCGCGCCTGTCGGTCGCGCGGCGACTCGCGCGTTTGCTGTGCGACGTGCCGGAGCCGGAGGCCACGCGGCTCCTCGCCGAGCTCGGGCGACCGACGCCGGAGTTCCACTCGTTCCGCGCGGAGCGCGCGGTGCTCGGCGACGCGGCGCGGCGGGCGATCGCGATCCGACGACCGCTGGCCGCGCTTCGCAGCGCGGCGGCGCGGACGGCGACGAAGGTGACGGTGGAGCACGGGCGCGTCTTCTCCGATCTCGTCGCCGCGAGCGCCGACGCGCCGGACTTCGCCGCGTTCTGCGCGCGCCTGCCGGAGGCGGCGCGCGGCCTGGAGGCGTCCGGCGACGGGGCCGCGACGGTCGGCCTCTTGCGGGGGCTCGGCGCGACGCCAGGTGCCGCCGACGTGGGCTCGCCGGCCGCGGCCGCGCTCGAGGGCATCCTGCGCCCCGAGAACATCCCGGAGCTGCTCCCAGCGCTCGACGCCGCGGTGGCGAACGCCGACGAGCGCGCCCTCGCCGAGCTCGGCGTCGCCGCGCGGCGCATCGCCATCGAGGCGACCGAGCTCGCGTGCGCGCACCTCGAGACGACCGACAACCGCAAGATGCGCCTCCTCCTATTGACCGCGCTGCCCAGCGCCGGCGCCGCGCTCGTCCCGCTGCTCCGCAAGCACCTCAAGTCCGCGAAGCCCGACGTCGTCCGCACCTTCGTGCAGCTCGGCGTGAAGGCCGGCGCGGCGCCGCGCGAGCTCATGCCGATCGCGCGGCACCCCGACGAGAAGGTGCGCGCGGACGTCCTGCGCGCGCTCCGCGTCATGACACCCGACGAGGCGACGCTCGACATCGTCATCGGCTACTTGAACGATCCGTCGCGCGACGTCCGCCCGCTCGCGCGATCGATGTTCGAGGGCGAAGGGCTCGTCGTCGTCGGCGCGGCCGCGGTGCCTCGCCTCGAGCGCATCGCGCGCGACGAAAAGCAAGACGAAGCGCTGCGCCGCGCCGCGCTCGCGGTGCTCGGGCGCGGCACCATCGACGCGGCGGCCGAGGCGCTCTTCCGCTTCATGCAGCCCGACGGGCTCCTCGAGGGCGGCGCGGTCACCTCGATGCGCGACGCCGCGGCGGCGGCGCTGCGCGGCAGCCCGTCGGAGGCCGGCAAGCGGCGTTTCGCCGAGGGGCTCGCGTCGTCCGTGCGGCGCGTGCGGCGCGCGTGCGAGCGCGCGGAGGAGGCCGAATGACACGCCCGGCTCCGAAGGGGACGCC
>JAYVXL010000378.1:0-6111 GCA_043785185.1 Myxococcales bacterium | reverse complement strand
GCGCCGGTCTTCCCGACGGTGTTGTACTCGGCGAGCCAGTCGAAGTACGGGCTCTTGGTCACGGCCGCGTAGAAGCCCGGCAGCGTGTCGGTGACGGTGGTGTCGACGGCCCCCCAGTTGACCTGGACGACCTCCGCGTTCGAAAGGACGCGGCCGCCGTAATAGAGGAGCGTCGTCGCGGCCGGGCTCGGCGCGTCGTTGGCCGCGCCCGGCCTCCGGAGCTTCATGACGCCGCGCATGTCCTCCGCCGGCGACGCGAGGGGCGACGCGCTGCTCGACACCGGATCGGACGGTGTGGTGGTACACGCGGCGATGACCGCGACGGCTGCGACGTGCACGAGGGCGGTCGCCCGGATCGTGCGGGGCTTCGTGAGCATCTGGAGGACTCCACGGCTCGCAGGGCTACGGCGCCCACGCAGAGCGAAATGTTGTAATTTACGGGGACTTACGGCCAGTCTCTGGCCAACGGCTCGCGACAAACGAGCACGGGACGGGAAACCGCCACGCTGCACATCGCACACTGGGCTCAGCCGTGCCAGGGGTTTTTGACGGAGTGTTCCTCGTCCGTCACCGAACGTGGGCGTCGAAAATCGACCTGCTCCCATGGATTCGCAAGCGCTTCCTCGCCGCGGCGACGCTCTCGCGTCACCGCATCGCGAGCGCGGCCGCGCCCCGCTGAGCTTTCGGCCGCCACCCGGGCCGTGTAGTGCTCGCGCGTGGCCGCGCGCTCACCCCACGGCGCCTCCGGGCTTCGAACCTCGGAGGCGTCCACGAAATCCTCGCCGCGGCGGACGTTCGCGCACGCGCCCGACACGCTGCGCCTCGTCTGGCGCGCGTCGCCCGCGCTCACGAGCGCGCTCGCCGTCCTTACGCTGACGGCCGCGCTCCTCCCGCTCGGCGTCGCGTGGTCCGGCAAGGCGATCGTGGACGCGGTGGTCGCGCGCCGCCGCGACGACGCGCTCCTCTGGGTCGTCATCGAGCTCGGCTTCGCCGTCGGGCTCGCGCTCACGACGCGCGGCCTCAGCGTCACGCGCTCGATCTTGGGCGCGCGCCTCGGCGTCGACGTGAACGTCCGCATCCTCGAGAAGGCGCAGACGCTCGACCTCCGCCACTTCGAGGACTCCGAGTTCTACGACCAGCTCACCCGCGCGCGCCGCGAGGCGTCGTCGCGTCCGCTCGCGCTCGCGACCGATCTGTTCCAGCTGGTCCAGAACATCCTCACGCTCGTCGGCTACGGCGCGCTCCTCCTGCGCTTCAGCGGCTGGGTCGTCGGCGCGCTCGTGGTCGCGACCGTCCCCGCGACGCTCGCCGAGATGCGCTACTCGAAGGAGACGTTCCGCCTCCGCAACTGGCGCTCGCCCGAGTCGCGCAAGCTGCTCTACCTCGAGTACGTCCTCGCGAACGACGAGCACGCCAAGGAGGTGAAGCTCTTCGGCTTGGGCGCGACGCTCCTCGCGCGCTATCGGACGCTCGCCGAGCTCTTCTTCCGCGAGGATCGCTCGCTCGCCGTGCGCCGCGCGCTCGTGACGCAGGCGCTCTCGCTCTTCGGCACGTGCGCGTTCTACGTTTCGTACGTCTTCATGGCGACCGCCGCGGCGACGTCCGCGATCTCGCTCGGCGAGATGACGCTCTACGTCGTCGCGTTCCGGTACGGGCAGCAGAGCTTCCAGTCCGTGCTCGGCGCGATCGGCAGCATCTACGAGCATGGTCTCTACATGTCGAACCTGTTCCAGTTCCTCGCCATCCCGACGGGGACGGGGGCGGCGACGGCGACCACGGTCACGACGACGACCACGACGACCACGACGCCCGCGACGACGGCCGCGACGACGCCCGCGACGACGCCCGCGAAGACCGGGCTGCGCCTCGAGGGGCTCGGCTTCAAGTATCCGCGCTCGGAGGTGTGGGCGCTCCGAAACGTCGACCTCGAGATCCCCGCCGGCCACAGCCTCGCGCTCGTCGGGCAGAACGGCGCCGGCAAGACGACGCTCATCAAGCTGCTGACGCGCCTCTACGAGCCGACCGAAGGGCGCGTCCTGCTCGACGGGCGGGACCTGAAAGAGTGGGACCAGACCGCCCTCCTCGCGCGCTTCGGCGTCGTCTTTCAGGACTTCAACCAGTACCAGCTGCGCCTCGGCGAGAACGTCGGCTTCGGGAGCGTCGCGCACGTCGAAGACGCGCCGCGCGTCGACCGCGCGATCGCGCTCGGCGGCGCCGAGGGGCTCGTCCTTGAGCTGCCGCAGGGGCGCGAGACGCAGCTCGGGCACTGGTTCAAAGAGGGCAAGGAGCTCTCGGGCGGCCAGTGGCAGAAGATCGCGCTCGCGCGCGCGTTCATGCGCGAGGAGGCGGACATCCTCGTCCTCGACGAGCCGACCGCCGCGCTCGACGCCGAGGCCGAGCACGCCGTCTTCGAGCGGTTTCGTACGCTCGCGAAGGGGCGCACGACCATCCTCATCTCGCACCGCTTCCCGACGGCGCGCATGGCCGATCGCATCGTCGTGCTCGAGCACGGGCAGCTCGTCGAGCAGGGCACGCACGACGAGCTCGTCGCGAAGAAGGGCCGCTACGCGCAGCTCTTCGCGCTGCAGGCCGCGGGCTATCAGTAGTCCCTGCGCCGGCACGCGCTGCCGCGGTAAACCGTCGTCAGTTGCGGACGGCGAGCAGCGCGATGATGGTCATGCCGTCGACGATCTCGCCCGCCTCCACCATCCGCCGCGCCTCGCCCAGCGTGAACGTGCGCCGCTCGATGTCCTCCGTCTCGTCCGGCGTCACGTCGGCGGACGCCGCCTCCTTGCCGACCTTCGCGAGGAAGAGGTGCGCCGTCTCCTCGACGATGCTCTTGCTCGTGTCGTACGAGACGATGCGCGTGAGCGACTCCGCGGTGACGCCGGCCTCCTCGAGCAGCTCGCGTCGCGCCGCGACCTCGAGGCTCTCGCCGGGGTGGACGCCGCCGGTCGGCATCTCCCACGTGAAGCGCCGCGCGACGTAGCGAAACTGGCGCACGAGCACCACGTGCGTTCCGCCGACGAGCGGCAGGATGCCGACGCACGGCGCCGTGCGGACGACGCCGTAGAGCGTGACGTGGCCGTTCGGCAGCGTCACGACGCGCTCGGTGACCTCGGCCCATTTGTTCGCGTAGCCGGGCCGCAGGCTGCGCGTCTTCCAGAGCTCGTCGCGCGGCGCCTCACGGGCGGCGGCCATGTGCGGCGCGAGCAGCCGCGCCGTCTCGCGCGGGTAGTCCGGCGCGTACGGCGACAGCGCGCTCAGCTGGCGGAGGAGGCGCTCGAGGTCCTCGGGCCGGTCGACGTCGAACCAGCTCTGGAGGAGGTGCAGGCGCAGTCCCGCGGCGTCGCTCGCCTCGAGCGTCGCGCGGAGGACGGCCGACGTGCTCCACGGGATGCCCCGAAAGAGCGCCGGACGCGGCGCGCGCAGGCCGAGCAAGTAGTAGCCGCCATCCCACGCGGGGCCGAGCACGACGTCCACCTCCGCGCTCCCGAGCGCGTTCACCGCCTCGTGGAGGAACGCGGTGGGCAGCGTCGGGGTGTCGCTGTCGACGAGCATGACGGCGCGCGCGCCGGCGGCGAAGAGATCGCCGGCGACCGCCTCGAGCCGCTCGCCGAGGTCCGCGCCGCGCTGAACGATGACGCTCGCGCCCGGCGGTGTCCACGGCGCCATCGCCGCGGCGTCGTCGGGCGGCGCGACGGCGATGACGAGGTGGACGCCGGGGAGCCCCGCGAGCTGCGCGAGCTTGTCCTTGAGGAACGCCTCGTACAGCGCGCCGCGCTCGCCGGCTTCGAGCCGACCGGCCAGGCGCGTCTTGGCGTCGGCGGCGCCGGGCCTTCGCGCCATCACGGCGACGATCGCGCGAAAAGGAGCGAGATCCATGCGTCGAACGTAGCGCGAAACCGGCGGCGCCTGCGCGCGTCACGATCGGGTTGCCGTCTTTGTCAGAGCGGGTGAGACGCCACGTAGTCGATGCCGAGCTTCAAGTACGCGCCGAGGTCGTCCGGCGCGCCGCCGGCCATGTGGAGGATCTTCATCGTCCGCGTGTCGATCAGCATGCTCGACGGGACGCCGCGGAAGCCGAGCTCGCCGAAGAAACGGTGGCCGCGGATGTCGGCGGCGACCGTCCACGCCGTCGCGTGACCGTCGATCCAGGCGTCGAGCTCGGAGCGCGACGGCCCGTAGCCGCTCGCCGTCCCCGCGACGAGGATCTCGAGCATCACGACGCCCTTGGCGCGGTACGCCGGGCCGAGGCTCTTCATGATCGACGCTTCGCTCGCGCACGCCGCGCACCAGCTCGCCGCGAGCGACACGTAGAGGACGGTGTGGTCGGTTCCCATCGGGTCGTAGAAGTCGGCGAGCGACACGTTCTGGAGGCCGGCGGCCTTGTTCGAGTCGGGGTAGCCTTGCATCGCGAGGTTCGGGATCGCCTTTCCCGGCGCCGCGCCGACGTTCGCCGTCGGGTAGGCGATGCCGGCGGCGTTCGTCGCGTGCGGCGCCACGTCGGGATCGGGCAGCTCGCTCGGCGTGGACGACGAGCCGCACGCCGCCCCCGCGAGGACGAGGCCCATCGCGCGGACGATCGATGAAGGCCGCGGGTGCATCCAGAGAGCGTAGCGCGGTATCCTGAGGGCCGCATGAACCTCGAAGGCCAGCGCCTCTCCGGCACCGTCGACCTCCGCTACGAGGACGTGACGCAGGACGGGCGCGTGCAGCTCGAGGTGCTTCCGGTCGCGCTCGGCGCGATGTGGCGGAGCGTGATGGGCGACGCCGAGGTGCGGCGGCAGCTGCGCGCAGCGGGCATCGTCCCCATTCTCACGCGCTTCGAGCTCGAGGGGACGCCGGGGCCGTTCGCCGTCGACAAGCCGGCCGAGGTGCAGGGCGGCTTCACCCTCTCGCACACGCGCGGCGCGGACGGCGCGCCGGAGCGCATCTTGCTCGACCTCGACGCCGAGCTGTACGCGCCCAAGGGGCGCACGAACCTGCCCCGCCCGGGCGACGTCGGCGCGCGCGCGCGCGTCGGGCGCGTGCGGGCCGAGCACGTGTTCACGCGGCCGTTCGGGCCGCCGGAGACCCGCCGCGTTCACGCGCTGCCGCTCGGCCCCGGGGGCACGGACGTCGTGCCCGGCGCGGAGCGCGCCTTTCGCTCGGCGCGCTCGACCGTGGAGCCGCCGCCCGGCGCGCGCTCGCTCGAGCCGGAAATCCTCGACGATCCGGCGCGTCTCGTCATGGGCATCGCCCACACCGACTCGAACCAGCACGTCAACTCGCTCGTCTACCCGCGCCTGTTCGAGGACGCGGCGCTGCGGCGCTTCGCCGCCCTCGAGCTCCCGACGGCGGTGCTCGCGCGCAAGCTCGACATCGCGTTTCGCCGCCCCAGCTTCGCCGGCGACGTCCTCCGCGTCGCGCTCCGGACGTTCGAGGCGGACGGCCGCATCGTCGCGCTCGGCGCGTTCTTCGGCCCGGAGTCGCGCGATCTGGATCGCGCGCGCGCGTACGTGCAGATGACGTTCGAGTGAGTGCCGTCAGCCCTCTTCGTCCAGGCGCTTGAAGCCCATGTCCATCTCGAGCCGATAGCTCCCGAGGAACACGTGGCTCTGCGGCGTCCGCCACTCGCGCGGACCGATGAGGGAGAACCACTCGGCGCCGTCGGCCTCCCGATAGAGGTGATAGACGCCGCCGATGCGCTTCTCGAAGCTGCACTTGACGCGGTGAAGCTCGGCGTCGCGCCGCGCTTCCTCGAGCAGCTCGCGCGCTTTGCTCTGCAAGCCGCGGATCTGCTCCGCGATCACCTCGAGCTTGCCGCCGGTGACGGTCGCGAGCATCGCGTCGGCGCGCTGGATCTCGGCCGCGACGTCGAGCAGCTCGTAGGCCGGCGTCATGCGGCTGAGCGGGTAGGGAGCCGCGCGCGCGGGGCCCTGATAGCGCCCCGAAACGAGGGGCGCGTCCGTCTTCGGGTCGCCGTCGTCGCTCATCGCCGGCACCTTGCCATGCGCGCGGCGCCGTCGCGCATCGGAAGCGCGGAGCTCATGTGAAAAACCCGAGCGCGGCGTGGCTGACGATCGAGCCGTCGTCGCGGTCGACGTTCTGCTCGTAGTGCAGCGCGCG
>JAYVXL010000377.1:0-6114 GCA_043785185.1 Myxococcales bacterium | reverse complement strand
CCGCTGCGCGCGACGCCGCGCCCGCCGCCCCCTCCGCCGACCGGAGCGGGCGGTCAGGCGCGGCGCTTCGCGTTTGTGGCGAAGCGGGCCCGGTGCGTCTAGCTTACCCGCCATGAACCTTCGAACGCTCGCCTTGCTCGCCTCTGCCGCCAGCCTCGCCGCGATCGCCGCGTGCGGCAGTGACTCCAACGGGCCTGGCGCTCCCGACGGGGGGCCCGGCGGAACCAGCGGGACGAGCGGAACCAGCGGGACCAGCGGAACTAGCGGGACCAGCGGAACTAGCGGGACGAGCGGGACGAGCGGAACGAGCGGGACGAGCGGGACGAGCGGGACGAGCGGTACGAGCGGAACCAGCGGGACGAGCGGCTCGACGAGCGGCGACGGCGGGCCCGATGCGGCGGATGCCGGCTACACCGGCCCGGCCCACTTCGTCTACGCCGCCGGCACGTTGAAGGCGCGGCTCGCGGACGGTGGCCCCTCGCCCAACGGCATTTACGGGATGACCGTCGATCCGACGAACGGCGCCGTGGGGACGTTCGACATCGACGCCGTCACCCCTGGCGTGCAGACGTCGATTGCGGCGGGCGCGGGCGCGCTCGCGGCGGCGATGACGCCGTCGAACAAGTACCTCTATGTCTCCAACGGCCAGGCGAACAGCGTCTCGCAGTTCGCGGCGGACACCAAGACCGGCGCGCTCACGTCGATCGGCGCCGACGTGCTCCTCGGCACGCCCGGCGGTGATCCCGACTACTTGCTGGTCGACCCGGCCGGCGCGCACCTCTACGTCTCCAAGTGGGGCGGCGCGACCGTCCTGAAGTGCGACATTGGCGCCGACGGAACGCTGGGCGCGCCGACCAAGCACTCCGCGGCCGTCGGGCCTCGCAACATGGTGTTCTCGACGGCCGGCGATCTGCTCTTCGTCTCCAACCAGTTCGCCGGCGTCTCGACGTTCAAGGTCGACGCGACCACCGGCGCCCTCAGCGGGCGAGTGGATGTCGCGCTCACCGGAGAGCCCATCGGGATCGCGCATCACCCGACGAAGAAGGTCCTCTACGTGACCCAATCGAACGGGTCGTCCGTGACGGCGTTTTCGTACGACGCGGTGGGCGCCCTCACCGTCCTCGGCTCCAAGGCCACGGGCACCTCACCCTTCGCCCTTCTCGTCGATCCGGCCGGCACGTACCTCTATGTGGGCAACGCCAACTCTCCGTCGATCTACGCCTACCCGCTCGACGCCGCGACCGGCGCGATGGCGGCGCCGGTGATCAACATGCTTCCGATGGATCAGATCGGCACGATCGCGATGACCCTCGATCCCGGCGGAAAGTACCTGGTCCTCGGCGGCTTGTACGCGTTCGTCTCGGCCCTCGCGATCGGCCCGGCCGGGACCCTCACCCTGGCAGGAAGCAGCCCGCCCGCGAGCGGTGGGCCGTACGCGCTCCCGCTCTTCGTCTCGCACTGATCGCGCGTCGCCTCTCGTGAGGGGCCGGAGCGGAGACGCCCCGGTGACGCCAGATTCCGTGCGCGCAGCGAGACCGCGTTCGGTAGACTGCCACCGTGGCCGAGGGTCGTGAGCGCTTCGCTGGCAGGGTCGGCACGACCATTCGCGAAAAGTGGCACGTCGACGCGTTCCTCAGCGCCGGGTCGATGGCGGCCGTCTACGCCGGCACCCACCGCAACGGCATGCGCGGCGCGCTGAAGATTCTGCACAAGCACCTGTCGCGCGACGACGGGCTCATCAAGCGCTTCATGCGCGAGGCCTACCTCGCGAACAAGGTCGATCACCCCAGCGCGCTGCGCGTGCTCGACGACGACATGACCGAGGATGGGTCGGCGTTCCTCGTGATGGAGCTGCTCGACGGCGAGACCCTCGAGCAGCGGCGCACCCGCGTCGGTCGGCTCGACCTCCTCGAGGTGCTCGACATCGGCGATCAGCTCCTCGACGTGCTCGCGGCGGCGCACGAGGTCGGCGTCGTCCACCGCGATCTGAAGCCCGACAACGTGCTCGTCCTGAAGAACGGGATGATCAAGGTGCTCGACTTCGGCATCGCGCAGGTGTGGGACGGCGCGCGCTCCAGCGAGATGACGGAGACCGGGCTCATCATGGGGAGCCCGTCGTATATGCCGCCGGAGCAGGCGCGCGGGCTGCGTGATCAGGTCGGAGCGCGGAGCGACATCTGGGCCGTCGGGGCGACCTTGTTCACGCTGCTCTCGGGGCAGCACGTCCACCTCGGCGAGACGCCGCACGCGAAGGTGCTCGCGAGCGCGACGAAGCCGCCGCGGTCCTTGCGCGAGGCGGCACCCGACGTGCCTTCGTCGGTGGTGAGCGTCATCGATCGCGCGCTGCGGTACGATCGGACGGAGCGGTGGGCGGACGCCGGCTCGATGCGCGAGGCGCTCCGCTGGGCGCGCATGGGCCTCAGCGGCGAAACGAGCTCGCGCCGCGCGTCGAACCCGCCGGGCAGGATCGCCGAGGAGACGGTGACCGACTTCGACGTCGCCGCCGTCGTGAAGCGCGCGGCGGAGCTGCCCGACGAGCGCGGCACGGACGCGACGATGCAGCGCCCCGCGATGGGCTTCGCGGACACCGAGATGGCGTTCCCCGCCGCGTCCCGCGATCTCGGCTCCGAGCCGACGATTCGCCGCGGGCCGGCGCAGGCGGCGGACCGCGACCAGGGCGGCATCCTCGCGCCCGCGCGCACGGCGCTCCAGGGCCCGGAGTCGTCGCCGCGCAGCGCTCCCAGCGTCGCGAGCGGCCCGGTGCCGGTCGCGGCGATGCCGACGCGACGCCCGCGCGTGCTCGGCTTCGTCATCGGCGGCGCCGCGCTCCTCGTGACGGCGGCGCTCGGCACGATGATCGTGGTTGCAGGCCGCGGGCAGGAGGCCGCCGGGAGCCCGAAGGCGAGCGCGCCCACGCCGTCATCGGCCACCACGGGGTCGCCGCTCGCGAGCGCGCTCGCGCAGGCCGCCGGCTCGCCGTCGCCGTCCGTCTCGGCGCCCGCGCCGTCGCCGTCGGCGGTCGGCCTCGATCTCGATCCGTTTGGCGCGGTGGCCGACGCGGCCGTCCCGCGCACCGTGACCCCCGGCGATCTGCCCGTCGCCGCGCCGCGCCGCCCGCGTCGACCGAAGCCGCAGGCCGCCGAGGCCGGCGCCGATGTGCCGCTGCCGTCCTTCCCAATTCCGAGCGCGGATCCCCCGGGCGCGACGTCGACCGCTGCGGCCGCGACCGCGCCGCCCACGCTGCCGCCGCCGCTGCCGTTGCCGCCGCCTACGCTGCCGCCGCCGCCGACCGAGGCAACCCCTAGGCCGACCGGCAGCTCGTCGTCGAGCCCGAACCAATACTGAAGCATTTTCCGTCCTCATCGAATGGGCCGCGTCGAAATCGACCGCGCCGCCTTGAGTTTCGTGCGGGGTGCACTATGCAAGCCTCGCCGATGAGAACCCTCCGCCTTCCCGCGACCTCGCTCCTCCCCCTGATGCTCCTCGCTGCCGCCGCGTGCGGTAGCCCCGCCGCTCCGCCCGCGGCGCCGACGCCGACGACGACGGGCGACAGGCTCCCCGTCCCGGCGAGCGGAGCCACGACGGCGCCGAAGTACGCGATGGATCGCACCGCCTTCAACGAGACCGCATTCCGCCTGAACCTGCCGGTCTACTGGACCGCCGACGCGAACGGCAACGGCGCGGTCGACGCCGACGAAGTCCGCTCGCTCCTCTTTTACCCGAGCGAAGGAACGTGGACGGAGGGCGGTAAGCTGAACGACGCGTTCGACAAGGCGTTCGCGCAGATCAAGGCCGCCGAGCAGCCCGAGCTGCCGCGCTCGCAGGCGGCCACCGACGACGCGCGTAAGAGCCTCATCCGCCAGGAGCTCGCGCAGGGCGCGACGACGCTCGTGTACAGCGACATGAAGAGCGGCACCGACGAGGACAAAGCGCTCGTCCGCCACATGCTGAAGGTCGCGCGGATGGTCGACGACCTTTACGCGACGCAAGTGGGCACGAAGGGCCTGGAGGCGCGGATCCCGAAGGACGATCCCGCGAGCCTCGCGGTGCTTCGCCGCAACTGGACGACGAAGTGCGTCGCGCCGAAGACCGAGAAGAACGCCACGTGCAACGCGCTCGCGGGCGCCGCGCCGGCGGTGAGCGTGTACCCGGCCGAGATGCAGAAGGACCCGAAGTTCTGCGGCGCCGTAGAGGCCGAGAAGGCCAAGGCGATCACCGCCCCGTTCACCGTGGTCGTGCAGGGCGCGGACAAGAAGCTCACGACGCAGCCGTACTCCGAGGCGTACAAGGCGCAGATGATGGCGATCAGCGGCGAGCTCAAGGCCGCCGCCGACGACGTGAAAGACGCAAAGGAGGCGCCGCTGAAGGCGTACCTGCTCGCGGCCGCCGCGTCGTTCACGAACAACGACTGGCTCCCCGCCGACGAGGCGTGGTCGAAGATGAGCGCGACGAACAGCAAGTGGTTCCTCCGCGTCGCGCCCGACGAGGTGTACTGGGAGCCGTGCGCGCACAAGGCGGGCTTCCAGCTCGCGTTCGCCAAGATCAACCCCGAGTCGCTCACGTGGCAGGAGAAGCTGAGCCCCGTCCAGACCGAGATGGAGAACTCGCTGGCCGCGCACATCGGCGCGCCGTACAAGGCCCGCAAGGTGACGTTCCATCTGCCGGACTTCATCGACATCGTCGTCAACGCCGGCGACGCGCGACACCCGCACGGCGGCACGATCGGCCAGTCGCTCCCGAACTGGGGCAAGGTCGCCGCCGAGGGCCGCGGCCGCACCGTCGCGATGAGCAACCTCTTCAACGATCCGGACAGCCTCGCGCGCCGCAAGCAGCAGGCCGAGTCGCTCCTGTCGAGCGACGCGATCGCGTTCTACTCGAGCACGCCGCAGGCCGGCATGCTCACGACGATCCTCCACGAGGCGACGCACAACCTCGGCCCCGCGCACGAGTACGCGTTCAAGGGCCAGACGGCGGAGAAGGCGTTCGGCGGCGGCATGGCGTCGATGCTCGAGGAGCTGAAGGCGCAGACCGGCGGCCTCTGGTACGTCGAGATGCTGCGCAAGAAGGGCATCATCTCGGCGGAGCTCGCCAAGCAGACGTACACCGACGGGATCGTCTGGGCGTTCGGTCACGTCTCGCGCGGCATGTACGCCGACGGCGGCGCGCGCAAGGCGTACAGCCAGCTCGCCGCGATCCAGCTCGGCTTCTTCATGGACGAGGGCGCGCTGACCTGGGACACGAACGCCGCCGCCGCGAACGGTAAAGACAAGGGCGCCTTCACGATCCACTTCGACAAGATGGTGCCGGCGGTCGACAAACTGATGAAGGTCGTCGGCGAAATCAAGGCAAAGAACGACTCCGCCGCGGCGCTCGAGCTCGCGAAGAAATACGTGGACGGCAAGGTCGTCCCGCAGGACGTCATCACCGAGCGCGAGCTGAAGTTCCCCAAGCCGTCGTTCGTGTACAGCGTCGACCTCTAGCCCAGACCCGCAGACGGGCGCGCGTCTCTCCCTCGTCATGGCTGCCCGCGGGCGGGCGCGCTACCGCGTGGGGCGCGCGCCCGCGTAGCGCGCGCGCGCCCACTCGCCCATGACGATGCCGGCCGCCACGGCGACGGGCAGCGAGTTGTTCACGCCGTAGATCGGGATCGCGAGCACGTCGTCCGCGCGCGCGAGGAGCTCCGCCGAGAGGCCGTGGCGCTCGCTGCCGAAGACGAAGATGACCTCGTCGGGAAACGCCGGCGCCGCGTAGAGGCTCCGCCGCGCGTGCTCCCTCTCGAGCGCCCATACCGGGCGTCCGGCGGCGTGCGCGAAGAACGCGTCGTCGCCCGCGACGCGCACGATCGTCTCGTACTTCTCCATGCCCATCGACGCTTTCGCGTAGTGCGGCTCGTCGCCCACGATGATGATCTCGCGCGCGAGAAAGTTGTGGGCGACCCGGATGATCGCGCCGACGGCGAAGGCGTTGCCGCACGCGTGCACGGCCACCGAGAACGGGTGACGCGCAGGCGCGAGCGCGGCCTTCACCTCGTCGGGCGTCGCGTCGAGCGGCGGGAGGAGCGGCATGATCAGGGGACTTCGGGGACCGGCGAAGGCTTCGCGGTCGTCGGCGTCG
>JAYVXL010000376.1:0-6120 GCA_043785185.1 Myxococcales bacterium | reverse complement strand
CGTCCATCGCCGATGGTCCGTCCGTCACATGCCCGTCGACAAGTACTGCGCGGCGACCCACTGCTGCTGGCCGTCGGGGAAGACAACGAGGCATTGGCCGTTCGCCGATTGACTGACCGTCGCGGGGTAGCGATTGCCGTCGGCCCATTGCACGTAGACGCGCGCGCCCGGGCCAAACGGAGTGGGTGGCGGTCCGTACTGCGGCGCGGGCGGCGCGAAGGGCGAGGACGCGGCGGCGGCGGGCGCGGCGGGCGAATGCGCGGGCATTCCGTACGGCGTGGGGCCAGGGCCGTACGCGGGCGCGCCGCCGAACGATGGCGACGAGGGCGCGCGGCCGCCGAACGATGGCGACGACGGCGCAGGCGCAGGCGCGGCGCCGTAGCCGGGCGTCCCGCCGTACGCCGCCGCCGGTGACGGCGGCGCCGCGTGCATGGGCGCGCCGCCGTACCCTGTCGGCGGCGAAGGCGGCGCCGCCGCGCCGGCGTACCCCGCAGGCGACGCTCCCTGCATCGGCGCGCCGCCGTACCCTGCCGGCGGCGGGGCCGCCGCGCCGCCGTACCCCGGCGAGGGCGCGCCTGGATAACCAGGCGCGGCGGGCTGCGCAGGCTGGCCGTAAGGCGCCGCCGGCGCGGCGGGCGCGTATCCCTGCTGCGCACCGTAGGGCTGCGCCGGCGGCGCGTTCACCGCGCTGCTAATCGCGCTCCCGACGGCCGACGCGGCGCTGACGGCCCAGTTGGCGGCCTGTCCGGCGGCGTTCGAGATTTGGTTGTACGGATCGTTGGGGTTCGGCGCCTGCGGTCCCGGCGCCGCGTAGGGGTTGGCGGCTTGCGGCGGCGCATACGGACGGGCGGGCTGCGCGGGCGCGTACGGCGGGGCGGGCGCGTAGGGCTGTGCGGGCGCGTAGGGCTGTGCGGGCTGCGACGGCGCGGCCTGCGGCGGCGCGGCCTGCGGCGGCGCGTACGGGTTCGGCGCGGGCCGCGGCGGCGCGTACGGGCTCGGCGCGGGCTGCGCTTGAGGGGCGGCGCTCGATGGGGTCGCGAACGGGGCCATCTGCGGCGACGGCGGGCCACCCTGCGGCGCGCCATACGGAGCGACGGCGCCCAGCGCCGGCGCGCCCGGCGCAGGCTGAAGGCCCCCTTGCGCGGTCGACAGGAGGCCCGGAGGAACGGCGCTCGCGGGCACTTGCGGAATCATCCCGCTCGACGCGAGCGGCGACTGCGCGTGACCGAACCCGGGAGACGGCGGGCCGCCGGCCGGCGGCATCGGCGGCTGCACCGGCGCGGGCGGCGGTCCATACGCGCTACCCCTTCCCGTCGCGCTGGCGTCGCCCGAAGGCGCAGCCACCGGCGGCGGCGCGCCGGGCGACGGCGACGACGACGGCGCAGCGAGCGGCGCGGGCGCGTCGGCAGGCGCGGGCGCACCGCACGCCGCACAGAATTTTCGCGACCCGATGAGCTCGGCGCCGCACTTCGAGCAATTCGCCATGTCGTGCGATCTTCGCAGGTTTGTCCACGCTCGGGAAGCCGTCCGGAAGCGGGCGGCGCGCGTCGCAGCCGGCGACCTCAGCCTTCAGCGGCGCCGCTCGGACGCGCGCTTCGGGGCGTGAAACAGCTGAATTTCTGCCTCGAATCCCCCCATCGCGAGCGCATGCGCGCGATCCAATACGAGGCCGCTCGCGGTCGCGCGCTCGCGGGTGAGGGCCCCGCGCGGAGAGACCCAGGCCAGGCGCCCGCCCGGCACGAGGATGCGCGCCGCGTGCGCGACGAACCGGTCCAGGAAGGGCAGGAGCTCTCCCTGCTTTTGCACGCGCCGACCCATCGGCGGGTTCGTCAGGATGAGCGTGACGCCGCGCGGGTGCAAAGACAGCGCGTCGCCGAGCTCGAAGCGCGCCGTGACGCGCGCGCGCGTGAGGTTCTTTCGGGCCGCCGCGAGCGCGCGTTCGTCGAGGTCCGAGCCGAGCAGCTCGGCGTACGGGCCGAGGCGCGCGCGCTCGGCGAGCTCGAGGCCGGAGCCGACGAACGGATCCCACACGACGTCGCCGTCACGGGCCCCGCCGAGGCGCGCGAGCGCGGCGGCGATCGTCGGGTGCGACGCGGCGGGGACCTCCGCGACGCGGTACGCGAAGCGCGCGTCGGCAAGCGCGCGCGGCACGAGGACGACACGCACGCGCGCTGCGTCGCCGCTGCCCGTCGCGCGCACGACAGCCTCCCACGTGCTGTCGCGCGGATCGTTGAGCAGCTCCGGCGCGCGCGCCGCCATCAGGTCGGCGATGCGCCAGACGACCGCCCGCTTGTGCGCGCCGTCCTCGAACGCCAGGCGAAATCGCGGTCGCCCGCGCGTGAACGCCGCGAAAATCGCGCGCGCCGGCGCCGAGGCGAGCGCGCGCGCGACGGCCTCGGCGACGCCGTCCGCCGCCGGCTCCTCCGCGAGCGGGAAGCCCACGTGCGACGCGAGGCGCGACGCGAGCACGCGCTCGAGCGGGCCCTCGAGCACCGCGCTCACCTCGCCGGGCTGCGCGACGCGCGCGTTCCACGTCGCGTCGAGCGCGCCGAGCTCCTCGGCGAGAAACAGCTGAAGGCCCGGCCGGCAGAAGAACACGACATCGAGCGGCCCCTTCACCGCGCCGGCGCCGTCGATCTCTCCGGCCTCGCCGCGCCCGACGTCGCGCGCGAGCATGTGCGTCGCGCGCGCGACTTGCTTGGCGAGCTCGGGGTCGGCCGCCGCCGCCGCCGCGTCGGGCGCCCGCGCGCGCAGCGCCTCGAGCGCGCGCGGCGAGCCGACCTTGCCGAGGGCCGACGCGATCGTCTTTCGTGTCGGCGCGCTCGTCTCGGTCTCCCACGCGCGCAAGAGCGCGTCCTCCGCCTCTTTCGTGCGCACGCGACCGAGCTCGCCGAGCGCGTTGCGGCGCGTCTTCGGATCGGGATCGTCCACCGACGCCAGCAAGAACGGCGCCACCTCCGGCGCCGTGAGACGCCCGAGCACGCGGACGAGCCGCGCACGCACGCGCGGCGCCGCGCCCGCCGCCATCGCCACGGCGCGCGGCGCCAGGGCAGGACCGATGCGGACGAGCGCCCGCGAGGCCAGCTCTGCCGTGTCGTCGTCCTCGGCGAGCATCGCGACGAGCGCTTCGGCGTCCCTTACACTTGGCGTGAAGCCGGAATCCGCTAGCTTTTGACGAAGATCGCCGGGATCGCGTGCGCGTGCCACGAAGGCACCGTAACCGGGCTCCTCGCTCGCGCGTACTCCTATTCGAACCATGTCGCGCAACGAAGACCCCAAATACCCCGAAGACTTCCTCGCCCCGTCGATGGGCCGCCGCACGTTTCTGCGGCGCGTGGCCGGCGCAGGAACGGCCGTCCTCGCGATCGGCGGCGGCACGTACGTGCTCGCGAGTGAGGAAGACGAGCGCAAGGCGCGCGCGACCCTGCGCGCCGACGGGCGCCCGCGCTTGCCGCCGAGCCAGTACCTCCTGAAACGCCTGCGGCCGATGGGCGGCGAAGAGGGTGACCCGAGCCCCGGCGGCTTCCGCCTCAAGGTGTATGGCGAGGTCGAGCAGCCGTTCGAGATCGATTTCGCCGAGCTCCTCAAGATGCCGCAGACCGATCAGACCTGCGACGTGCACTGCGTCACCAAGTGGACGATGCTCGACGCAAAGTGGACGGGCGTGAAGGTCGCCGACCTCGCGGCCCGCGCGAAGCCCAAAGCGACCGCGCGCCACGTCGTCTTCGAGGCCGCGCACGGCTACACGTCGAACGTGCCGCTGAAAGACGCCCTCGCGCCGAACGTCCTCGTCGCGCACAAGCACGAAGGCGCGCCGCTCGCGCGCCCGCACGGCGCGCCCGTGCGGGCGCTCGTTCCCGATTTGTACTTCTGGAAGAGCGCGAAGTGGCTGCGCGCGATCCGCTTCGTCACGCGCGACGAGCCGGGCTACTGGGAGACGCGCGGCTACCACAACCACGCCGACCCTTGGGCCGAGGAGCGCTACGGTTGAGCGCGTCGAAGGCGTTGAGCGCAGTGAAGGCGGCGACGAAAAAGCCCGGCAGCGTTCTGTGGCGCGCGTGGCTGCGCGCCGCCCACCGCGACATGGGGTACCTCGCGGTGGGCCTCACGGTCGTCTACGCGCTGAGCGGTCTCGCGGTGAACCACATCGCCGACTGGGACCCGAACTTCCAGGGCTACGAGACCGTCCACGAGCTGGGTCCGCTGCCGAGCGGGGCCGACGCCGACGCCGTCGCCGCGGTGGTGCGCGCGCGGCTTGGCCTCACCGAGGCGCCGCGCGAAGTGTACGGCGCGTCGGCCGACGACGTCGAGATCGTCTGGGACAAGCGCACGCTGCACGTGAACCCGCTCACCGGCCACGTCGTCGACGAGGGGAAAAAGCCGCGGCTCCTCCTGCGCGTGGCCAACTGGCTGCACCTGAACCGCGGCAAGAAGGCGTGGCGCTACTTCGCCGACGCGTATGCGGCCGGGCTGCTGCTGCTCGCGGCGTCGGGGATGTTCATGATCAAGGGGCCGAAGGGCATCGTCGGGCGCGGCGCCGTGCTCGTGGCCGCGGGCGCGGCGATCCCCATCCTCTACGTCACGCTGTCGGGCGGGCCGTGAGCGGCCGCGCGCGCGCTCGCGCGCGTCAGACCTCGGCGTCGCCGAAGATCGTGAGCGCGAGCTCGACGCAGCCGCGGCAAATCGTCGTCCCGCGGCCTTTCGCCGTCTCCTGGGCGTTCTGATCGCAGAAGTCGCACGTCGCCTCGGCGCGCGCGAGCGTGATGCCCGCCGCGCACGACGCGCACACCGCCGACGCCTCGCGGCGGGTTGGGCTCGTCCCCGACACGAGGCGGCGCTCGGTCGCGAGGCGCTCGCAGAAGCTGCAGCGCGCGCCAGCGCGGGGCGCCGGGATGCTCGTGCGGCTCTTGGGGATCGCGAACTGCCCGGAGTCGTCGGCGCCGGACGGCAACGTCTCGCGCGCGTCCGGCGCGTGCTCCGGCGCGTCCATGCCGAGCAGCTCGTGCAGCAGCTGCCAGCCGTTGCCGAACGCGGACCAGCCGTCGCCGACGAGCACGGTGTCGACGCCGACCAGCCGTTCGACGACGCGACGCAGCGAGAGGCGCGCCTTGGCGGCGTCTCTCAGCTTGTCGGCGGGCAGGAGCATGAGCGCGCCGGCGCGGTGCGCGCGCACCATGTCTCCGAAGATCACCGTCGAGCGCTCGAGCACGAGCGCGAGCTCGCCCGGCGTCTTGCTTCCCTCGAGCTCGTACGCGACGAGGCCGGGCACGATCGCTTCGCCGTCGGCGAGCCAGCGGTCGCACGCGATCGGGAACGTGTCCCGCTCTTCGCGCGGCCCCGCGAGGCGCGCGCCGGTCTCGGTGGCGAGCGCCTGGGCGGCGCGCACGTGGTCGGAGTTCGTGACGACGATCCACGCCGCGCCGCCTAGGCTGGCCAGGTGCGCGCGATCGTGCGGCGTCATCGGGAGCGGATCGACGAGCACGTTGCCCTCGGGCCGCGCCCACAGCACTCCGTTGAAGTCGACGTCCCGCGCCTCGTCGAACACCGACCACGCGTACAGATCCGCCCGATGCAGACGCTTCATCTGCGCCTAGTCGACCCCGACTGGCCCGCGAGCGCAAGCGTCGCCTTCGCGGTCCGCGTCACTCGGCCTCCTGCTCAGTGCGCGTCCGCCGGCGACGGGCCCGCGGCGACCGGTCGCTTCATCAGGAGCACGAGCCCCAGCGCGCACGCGAACACGAGCGTGATGACCATGAAGTCCTCGTTGAACGCGCGCACGAGCGCCTGCTGCGCCACGCGGAGCTTCAGGATGCTGAGGCCGCCCTGGCCGCCCGCGCCGTCGAACGTCCTCGCCGCAGCGCCGCGCATCGCGGCGAGCTGCTCCTGGGCGATGGGGCTGTACGCGTCGACGTGCTCGGAGAGCACTTCCGTGTGGAAGCGCGCGCGCGTGCCGAGCGACGTGCTCATCCACGCCGTTCCGATCGAGCCGCCGAGCTCGCGCGTCAGGTTGAAGAGCCCCGCGGCGTTCCCGCGCTGCTGCGGCGAGACGTCGCTCAGCGCGATGACGCTCATCGGCACGAACACGAAGCCTAGCGAGATCGAGCGCGCGAAGATGGGGCC
>JAYVXL010000375.1:0-6131 GCA_043785185.1 Myxococcales bacterium | reverse complement strand
AGCGGCCTCAATGCGATTCCGGAACCCATGCGGGCGCGGAAGTTACATCAAAACGATCCAACGATTCCGAGAATCGTGAGGACCTTTGGCCTCAGTCGCGCTTTTCCGGCGGCACCGACGATCGGTGAATCGTGAGGGGTTCGTCGGCGCTCCCCGAGAGGAGATCCATGAAGCGCGGGGCGAACTCGCGCGCGCAGACGTCCTGCACGGCCTCGGCGCTGTCGCAGGCGAGCGCCTCGCTCGCTGCGCGCTCGCACTCCTCGAGCGAGACGCGGCGGATCGCCTCCTTCAGCTCGGGGATCGCCGCCGCTTCCATCGAGAGATCGCGCAGCCCCAACCCGAGCAGGAGACACGCCGCGAGCGGGTCCGAGGCCATCGCGCCGCAGATCGACACCGGCACGCCGTGATCGCGCCCGGCGGTCGCCACAGTGCGGATGAGGCGGAGGATCGACGGATCGAACGGGCTCGCGAGGCTCGCGAGGCTGCGGCTCGCGCGGTCGATCGCGAGGGCGTACTGGACGAGATCGTTCGTCCCGAGGCTGAAGAACTCCGCTTCGCGCGCGAACACGTCGGCCATCACCGCGGCGGCGGGGACCTCGACCATCATCCCCAGCGGAATCTTCTCGCGGTACGGCAAGCCGCGCGCGGCGACGTCGGCGATCGCCTGGTTCAGCATCTTCCGGACGGCGCGCATCTCGTGGACGCTCGCGACCATCGGGATCATGATGCGGAGGTCGCCGTGCGCGCTGGCGCGCACCATCGCGCGCAGCTGCGTCATGAAGACCACCGGCTCGCGGAGGGCGAGGCGGACGGCGCGGAGACCGAGCGCGGGGTTCATCTCCGCGGGCAGCTGGAACGACGACGCGAACTTGTCGCCGCCGATGTCGAACGTGCGCAAGACGACCGGCTTCGGCGACACCGCCTCGAGGACGGCGCGGTACAGCTCGTATTGCTCCTGCTCATCAGGCTGCGTCAGTCGATCGATGTACAGGAACTCGGTGCGGTAGAGGCCGATGCCCTCGGCGCCGTGGTCGACGGCGAGGATGGCCTCGGCAGGCAGCTCGACGTTCGCCTTGAGGCTCACGGGGGTGCCGTCTGCGGTCACGCACGGGCGATCGCGCGCGGACAAGAGGCCGCGCGCGAAGGCAAGGTGGCGGGCGGCGCGGCCGCGCGCGTCTTCGAGGCCGAGCGCGTCGGGGTGGACGATGACCTCGCCGCGCAGGCCGTCGACGATCACGATGTCGCCGGTGCGAATGTGCGCGAGCGCCCCTTCGGCGCCGACGACGGCCGGGATCTCGAGCGCGCGCGCCATGATCGCGGTGTGGCTCGTGCGCGTGCCGACCTCGATGACGAACGCGATCGCGGGCTCGCGGACCATGCCGGCGGTGTCGGCCGGGGAGAGGTCGCGCGCGATGATGATCATCGGCTCGTCGAGCTTGGGGATCGCGGCGATCGGGTCGCCGACGAGCGCGCGCAGCAGCCGATCGCACACGAACTCGATGTCGTGTCGGCGTTCGACGATGTACGCGTCCTTGCTCGACGTGTTCTGGCCGAAGAGCTTGCTGATCTCCTCGCTCGCGTCGGCGACGGCCCACTCGGCGTTGATCTTGTCCTTCTTGATTCGCTTCTCGACGCGGCCGTGGAGCGTCGGATCGTCGACCATGAGGAGGTACGCGTCGAGGACGCCGGCCATGTCGCGCGCCGGGCCGATCATCGTCGCGCTCACCTCTTTGAGCGTGTTCTTCGCGACCTCGACGGCGGCGCGCACGCGGGCGAGCTCCGCGTCGACCTGCGCGGCGTGGATGTGCCGACGGACGTAGTTCGCGCGGATGTCGCCGAGGACGAGCGCCGGGCCGACGGCGACGCCCGGCGAGCCGGCGATGCCGCGCAGGAAGATCGGCTCGCGGGCCTCGAGGTCCGCGGCGCTCGGAGGGATCGAGGGCGGCGCGGCGGGGACGCCCGCGCTCGAGGAGCTCGGCGACGGCGGCGGCACCGTGCCGGACTTCGGCGCAGGCGGCAGCGCCGTCTCCGGCTCCGACTTGGGGGGCGTACGCGGGCCGCTCATTTTCAGGCGGGCTCTCCGAACTTACCGGCGATGAGCTCGCCGATCGCGTCGACGCACTCCTTGGCCTGCGGACCGGTGGCGCGGACCTCGACGACCGTGCCACGCGAGCCGCACAAGAGGAGGACGCCCATGACGCTCTTGCCGTTGGCGGACTGATCCTCGTGCGCGACCTCGACCTCGCAGGGAAACCGCGACGCGAGCTGGACGAGCTTGGTCGCCGCGCGCGCGTGGAGGCCGAGGTTGTTCACGATCTCGAAGCGTCGGATCTCACGTTCGCTCATGTGCTGCCTCCCTTCGGCGGCCGGAAGCTCTGGTGGGCGGGCTGCGGCAGCGGCGACAGCGCGTGCTTCAGCTCGCTGCTCTCGTCGGGAAAGCTGACGCCCGACGTTGGCAAGAACGGTGAGCGCGTCTCGACCGCCGTGGCGCGGCGCAGGACGTCGCGGTGCACGAGCGTGATGTCGCCGCCGTCGCGCGAGAGTGCCCGCACGAGCTGCTCGGCGACGACGACCGAGCGGTGGCGCCCGCCGGTGCAGCCGATGCTGATGGTGAGGTAGCTCTTCCCTTCGCGCGCGTACTTCGGGAGCACGAAGCGGAGGAGAGCGAGCGTCCGGTCGAGGAACTCCTTGGTCTCCGGCAGGTCCGTGACGAACTTCTCCACCGCCGGATCGGTGCCGGGCAACCTCTTCAGGTGCGGGACGAAGTAGGGGTTTTCGAGGAAACGCACGTCGAGCACCAGATCGGCGTCGACCGGCGCTCCGTATTTGAAGCCGAACGAGACGACGCGCGTGCTCATCCTCATGGTGGCCGACGCGCCGTCGGCGGCGGGGCCGAAGTGGGCGATCACGGCGCGGCGCAGCTCGTGGACGCTGAGGAGCGTCGTGTCGAACACGCGCGTCGCGCGCGCGCGCAGCCCGGCGAGGCGTTCGCGCTCGAGCGCGACGCCTTCGAGCACGGCGCCGGCGCCGTCGTGATCGCTCGTGTCGAGCGGGTGGCGGCGGCGCGTCTCGCTGAAGCGGCGCAGCAGCGTCTCGTCCGAAGCGTCGAGGAAGATGACCTGCAGCTCGCGTTGGCCGCCGTTCTCGAGCAGCGCGAGGACGTTCCCGGTCTCGCCGAGGAACGCGCGGACGCGCGCGTCGATGCCGAGCGCCACGCGCGTCATGCCGCCGTTTTCGCAGAGCGCGACCGCTTGGGGCGCGAGCACCGTCGGCAGGTTGTCGGTGCAGAAGAAGCCGAGGTCCTCGAGCGCGTGCAGCGCCGTGGACTTTCCCGCGCCGCTCATCCCCGTCACGATGACGACGAGCGGGCGCGAGCCCGGCGCGATGCCCGCGACGCTTTGGAGGGGCGCGCTCACTCGTCCCCCTCGTCCTTGATGCGGAGCGCGGGGATCCATGCGGAGCTCTCGTTCGAGGCGTGCTCGCCGGCGCCGGGCCACGACGCGGGCGGCTGGGGGCGCGGCGACGGCGCGCGGCCCGGCGGGGCGGCAGGGACGTGGCGCGCCGCCGACGGCAGGCTCGGCGCGCGCGGCTCGATCGCTTCGATCGGTCCGGGCGCGAGGCTCTCGGGCTGGTCGTCGCCGGGGACCTCCGAGACGAGCCGCCCCTCGAGGCGCGCGAGGAAGTCCTTCGCGGAGTTACTGCCGGCGCGGCGGAGCAGCTCGTTGCGGGCGGCGATCTCGAGGATCGAGCCCATGTCACGGCCCGGGCGCACCGGCACGACGAGCAGCCGGATCGGCGTGCCCAGGATGGTGTGCCAATTGTCCTCGACGCCGAGGCGGTCGTACTCCGACTTCTCGTCCCAGTCCTCCAGTCGGACGACGACGTCGATGCGTTTGCGCTCGCGGACGCTCGTGACGCCGAACAGATCTTTGATGTTGAGGACGCCGAGGCCGCGCACCTCGATGTGATGACGGAGGAGGTCCGCCGGCGAGCCGAAGACCATGCCCGGCGGGCGCCAGTCGCACGTGACGACGTCGTCGGCCACGAGGCGATGCCCGCGAAGCACGAGCTCGAGCGCGCACTCGCTCTTGCCGATGCCGCTCTTGCCCAGCATGAGGAGGCCGACGCCGAACACGTCGACGAGGACGCCGTGCAGGCGCGTCTGCGGCGCCAGGCGCTCGTCGAGCACGGCGTGGATCGTGTTGATCGTGCGGCTCGAGCGGCCGTCGGAGACGAACAGCGGCGTGGCGGTCGCCTCGGCGGCGGTGACGAGCGCGCGCGACGGGTCGGCGTCGCGCGTGATGACGACCGCGGACAGGCCGAGCGAGAAGAAACCGCGCGCCGCGAGGCTCCGCCCTTCGCCCGACAGCGCGTCGAGGTACGACAGCTCCGTCTCGCCGAGCACCTGCACGCGCGACGGCACCACGCCGTAGAAATGGCCGGCGAGCGCGAGCCCCGGCTTCTGCACGCGCGGGTGGCGGATCGGGCGGTCCAAGCCCGCCTCGCCGGCGACGCGGCGGAGATTGACGCCGAGTCGCCGGTCGGTGACCAGCTCCCGCACGTGGCACTCCGTTCCGTGTGGCGCCGCCGACGCCTGCGGCGCCGACGGCTCCGGCGATTCGCTCATGGGCCCCCCGACCTCATGCTTGCTTCTGCTCCTCGGCAGAAATGAGATCGTACGCCACTTGCCCGGACGACGCACCCACCAGCTGATCGCGGAACCCTTTGTTCCTGAGGAGGCGGCTCACGCGGGCGAGCGTCTTCAAGTGCTCGCCGGTCGCCCGCTTCGGGCCGATCACGGCAAAGAGGATGTTCACCGGCGCGCCGTCGATCGCGTCGAAGGCGACCCCCTCGGGCACGATGAGGAGAGCGGCGCTCTGGGCGTCGAGTTGGGGGAGCGCGCCGTGCGGGATCGCCACGCCCTCTCCGATGCCGGTCGACTGCAAACCCTCGCGCTCGGCGAGGACGCGCTCGACTTCGTCGCGGCTGACGATCGCGCCGCTCGCCAGCATGCCGGCGAGGAGCGCGAGCGCTCTGTTCTTGTCCAGGTCGAGGTCGCCGCCGTGGGCGTGCTCGATTCCGACGCGCGTTGGGGTGAGGAGCTCGGTCAGTCGCATGGGGGCCTTCGAAGAGGCGCCGCCGCTCGGAGCCGCGAAGCCCCCCACGCGACTGTTCCCGGCGGCGCTACTCTAGTTGTTCTCCACCTTACCCATGCGCAGGCCGCGCGTCACTCTTCTCCTGACTCGTCGGCGATGAGGCGCTCGCTCGCGCGCTCGGCGCCTTTCTTACGGCCGGAGGCGACGCCGTGGTTCTCGCGAATCTGACGCTCCACCTTGTCGATGACTTTGTCGATCGACGCGTACATGTCCTCGCTCTTCTCCGTCGCGTGGTAGTGCTCCGCGCCGGAGTGGATGTCGACTTCGGCCGTGTGCAGCCGCTTCTCGAGACTCAGAGTCACGTGCCCCTTCATCGGTTGACGGAGGAACTTCTGCACCTTCCCAATTTTGTCGGTGGCGTACGCGCGCATCGGCTCGGTCGCATCCATCTGGCGGAACGTGATCGCGATGTTCATTGCCCTCAGCCTCCCTGAGCAGCTGGGCACGAGGCCCCACCGCCCATGCTTCGAGAATAGCCCCCGAAATGGGGGTCGCCTCCCACAAAAAAGGCAGGCGTGTCACGTCGGCGTAACTATTCGGAAGCGGGGATCATTCCGGCGAAGTTTCCGGGCGCCGAGGGCCCTGCAGTAAGATCACCCCGCCCATGTACCGCTACGAGGACGTCCGCGAGGTGCATCTCGAGGTGACGACGCGCTGCAACGCCGCGTGCCCTCAGTGCCCGCGCAACCTGTCCGGCGGCCCGGTGAACCCCGGCCTGCCGCTCGTCGAGCTCACGCTCGAGGACGTGCGGCGCATCTTCCCGCGCGAGCTCGCCCGGCGCCTTCGCAAGCTGTACGCGTGCGGCAACTACGGCGATCCGATGGTCGCAAAGGACACGCTCGCCATCTTCGAGCACCTGCGCGCCGAGAACGCGGCGATGGAGCTCGGCATGTTCACCAACGGCAGCGGCCGCACGCCGGCCTTCTGGGAGGGGCTCGCGAAGGCGGTGAGCTACGTGCGCTTCTCGATCGACGG
>JAYVXL010000374.1:0-1803 GCA_043785185.1 Myxococcales bacterium | reverse complement strand
GACGTCGGGCGCGAGCACGATTCCGACGCGCCCTGCCCTCTCCGGCCGCGACGCCGAGGACGCGCTCTTCCCCGACAGCGCGGCACAGGCCGAATCGCGGGCGCGCCTCTGCCCGCCGTCGGCGGACGATCGCGTGCTGTGCTTGCTCGACGTCCGCTTCGCACGCGACACCTCCGCGCGCGCGCTCGCGCACGATCTGTACGCGAAGTACGGAATCCTCGTCGGCCTCGAGCGCGACCACTACGAGGAGATGAGCTGGCGCGGGCGCATCCACATCGTGCCCGAGGCGCCGCTCGGCAAATACCGCACGCACCTCGACTGGCTCGCGTCGGCCGCGACGGACTTCGACGCGCTCTTCCAGGCGCTCGACCCGGCGCGGAGCAAGACGTTCAAGTACCAGTGGCACCCGTTCACGCTGCGCTACTTCCGTAGCGTCGATCGCACGACGCCGTCCGCCTACGCGGCGTTCGACACGTGGATGATCGCGTACAACGTCGTGGGCTCGCTCAACACCTCCGAGCAGGCGGTCCACGAGCTATTTTTCCACGAGCTCTTTCACCGAAACGACGGCGACGACGCGCACTGGAGCGCGCGGGTCCTCGGCCCCGTGTTCCGGTCGATCACGGCCAAGTGCGGCACGCGCATCGCGTGCTTGACCCCGTACACGCCCACGACCACGACCGTGCGCGGCGGCACTTACTACGCGTTTCAACCGGAGGACTACAACCCCGTCCACGAGTACGCCGCGGAGCTCGCCATCCGCTGGTACCGCGAGCAGCGCGCGATCGTGCAGAAGCTCGCCCCCGTCGCGCCGTTCAAGTGCGGTCCGAAAGAGAACGCCGAGGCGTGGCGACTCATCGCCCAGGAGTTCTTCGCGGGCGTGGACCTCGTGCCCCCCTGCTCCGTCAGAGCGCCTTGACCCATTGCGTCCACGCGTCGCCGACCTCGCTCGGCGGCTTCCCGACGACGCTCGCGAACGCCCGCACGCCGGTCGGGTCACCGGCGACGTCGTCGCGCCACGCCTGGTAGAAGGGCCAGAGCTTGCCGCGCTCGTCGAGCCACTGGCAGACGTAGCGCGCCATCGCGTAGTGGAGATCCTCATCGTCGTCGCGGAAGGTGTCGTCGCTCATGCCAAAGAGCGCGTCGAGGCGCGCCGCGTCGCGCCCGCGCGGCGACGCAAAGGCCGTGAGCAGCCGCGGGTGCCGCCAGTTCTTCGCGCCGTGGATTTCGCCCGCACGCGGGATGACCGGCGCCTCGAACAAAGACGCGAGCCCCTCGTTGATCCACGCCGGCGCCTGCGGAAAATCGGCTTCGACGATCGGATGCACGAGCTCGTGCGTCAACGTCCCGAGCCCGAGTCCGGCGTTCATGACCATGCGGCGCTCGTCGGGCCGGTAGAAACCGTACTTCGAGAGGCACTTCTCGCCGTAGCGCGCGCGGCAGTACGCCTCGTACGGCGCGGCCTGCGGGAAGAGGAAGACGCTGATGGCGCGCGCGGGGCGCTTGCGGAAGCGCCCTGAGAAGTACGCGCCGAGCGCGCTCTTCACGAGCCCGACGCTCTGCGCGAAGGCCTGCCCGTCCCACCCGGGGGCGCCGTAGATGAGGAACACGTCGTCCACCGCTTGCGACGGCACGCGCGGGCCGAGCTCGGTCCGCGCCTCGGCGAGGCGCGCCGCCTGGTCGCTGGCGAGCTCGTACGCCGGAGGTGGCGGCGCCGCGGGTGCGACGTCGGCGCGCTCGGGCGCGACGCCGGCCGCGGGCGTGCCGGCGCGCGCGGCGGCCATCTTCGGCGGCGCGGCGACC
>JAYVXL010000373.1:0-18440 GCA_043785185.1 Myxococcales bacterium | reverse complement strand
GTCGTGCGCCCCGCCGGCCAGCAGTGCTGCGGCATTCCCAACATCGACGGAGGGGACCTGGACGCCGCACGCGCGAAGGCGAAGGCGAACGTCGCGATCCTGCTCGCCGAGGTGGAGCAAGGCCGCAAGATCGTCGTCCCGCAGCCGACGTGCTCGTACGTCATCAAGAAGGAGTACCGCGACCTCCTCCCGGGTCCCGACACCGACAGGGTCGCTGCGGCGACCATGGATCTCATGGAGTTCCTCGACGCTCTCCGCAAGAAGAAGACGCTGTCGCGGGACTTCAAGCAGGGGTTCGGCAAAGTCGCGTACCACGCGCCGTGTCACCTCCGCGCGCAGAAGATCGGCTTCCCTGGCGCCCGCGTCCTGTCGCTGCTTCCCGACACCGAGGTCAGCGTCGTCGAACAGTGCTCGGCGGTCGACGGCACGTGGGGCATGAAGGCGGAGTTCTACGAGGCCGGCCGCAAGTATTCGCAGAAGCTCGTGCGCGGCCTCGACGCCGTCGACGGGCAACTCGTCGTCACCGACTGCCAGCTCGCTGGGCAGCGCATCATGAAGGAGCTGGGCAAGACGCCGGTGCACCCGGTCCAAGCGCTGGCACGCGCGTACGGCGTCGCCGTCGCGGTGGAGTGAGCGGCTACCCCGCAGCACGCAGCAGCATCTAGTAGAGGAGCGAGCCGCATGAAACGCGTCGAATTCAGCGAGATCCTGGGACTGGGCGAGTACGAGGCGGTCCGCGAGCGATTCCGCGGGCGGATCATCGAAGAGAAGAAGCAGCGCCGCGTGCGCCTCGGAGATCGGGCGAGCTGCGTCTTCGAGAACCACGACACCGCGCTCTACCAGGTGCAGGAGATGCTCCGAACCGAGCGCATCACGAAGAGGAGCGCCGTCGAGCACGAGATCGCGACGTACAACGAGCTCGTGCCGGGCGACGACGAGCTCAGCGCGACGATCATGATCGAGATCGACGACAAGGCCGAGCGCGAGACGTTCCTCGCCGAGGCTCTCGGGATGGAGAAGCACGTTCACCTGCTCGTGGCCGGCGCGCGCGTCGCGGCGGCCTGGGATCCCGCGCGCATCCACGAGGACCATCTCTCCGCCGTCCTCTACCTGAAGTTTCCGCTCGGCAAGGCCCTGGCCGAGCGCGTCCGCTCCAAGGATGTACCCATGACACTCGCCGTCGACCACCCGGCCTACAAGGCCCACGCGGACTTGGGACCGGCCGCCGTGGCGAGCCTCGCGGACGACCTGACCTGAGCGCCAAGACGCTCGGCCTTCCCACGCGCCCGCCACCGAAACGCCCCAGCCGAGCCAAGGTCGGCTAGGCTGCCGGCCGTGATCTGGCTGGTCTTCTTCCTCTCGGGCTTCGCAGCGCTGCTGTACCAGCTCGTGTGGCAGCGTGCCCTATTCGCCATCTACGGGATCAACATCGAGTCCGTCACCATGGTGGTCACCGCCTTCATGCTCGGCCTCGGCCTCGGCAGCATTTTGGGCGGCGAGCTCTCCAAGGACAAGCGCCGCCCCGTGCTGCTCTTGTTCGCGCTCGTCGAGGCCGGCATCGGCGCATTCGGCTTCTTCTCGCTCTCGCTCTTCCGGGCGGTGGGCGCGGCGACGCTCACGCTCCCGCCCATCACCACCGGCGTCGTGACGTTCGGCCTCGTGCTCGTGCCGACGATGCTCATGGGCGGCACGCTCCCCTTGCTCGTCGCCCACCTCGTCCGGGCGTCCGGCAACGTTGGGCGCAGCGTGGGCATGCTCTACTTCGTCAACACGCTCGGCTCGGCGCTCGCGTCGATCGCGTCGGTCGTGGTCGTGATGGGCGCGCTCGGCCAGCTGGGGACGGTGCGCCTCGCCTCGGGCATCAATTTCACGGTCGCCGTCGTCATCTACGCGCACCACCTGCGCATGCGCGCGCGCGCCACCGCCGCGACGCGTACGACGCCCGGCGAGGCCGCTGCACCCGCCGCCAACTCCGAGGCCCGCGAGGAGCCCGCCGCCCAATGAGCTTCGCCCTCGCCGCGACGATCGCCGCCTTGGCCGGCCTCATCTCGCTCGCCTACGAGATCCTCTGGTACCGCGCCTTCTCGTTCGTCAACAAGGGCTCGCCCATGACGTTCGGGCTGCTCCTCGGCGCGTACCTGCTCGGCATCGCGTTCGGGTCGCTCGCCAGCCGCGCGTATTGCAAGCGCAAGGAGGCCGCGTTCGACCCGGCTCACCTTCGCGCGCTCGCGGGCTTCGTCTTCTTCGCGCAGCTCCTGTCGTTCTCGGTCATTCCGCTGCTCGCGTTCATCGCGACCAAGGGCTCGTGGACCTGGGCGCTGCTCCCCGTCACGCTCTCGGCGATGCTGCTCGGCGCCGCGCTGCCGCTCGTCGCGCACTTCGGGATCGCCCCCGACGATCGGGCCGGCGCGCGCCTCTCGTACGTCTATCTCGCGAACATCATCGGCTCGGCGTGCGGCAGCTTGCTGGTCGGCTACGTCCTGCTCGACGCTTGGCCGCTCGAGAAGGTCTCGCTCGCGATCGCGACGACGGGCTTCGTCCTCGTCGCCGGTCTACTCGTCGCCGGCAGAGCGCGTGGCCTCGGCGGAGCCGGGGCTTGGATGGCCCTCGCCGGCGCCGCCGCAGGCACTTGGGCGTCGTCACCGCGCGCGTTCGACCGCGTGTGGGAGAAGCTCCAGTACAAGACCGAGCTCGCGGACGGCTTTCGCTTCGCCGAGATCGTCGAGAACAAGAGCGGCGTCATCACCGTCACCGGCAGCGGCGAGGTGTTCGGAGGCGGCGCGTACGACGGCATCTTCAACGCCGGCGTGCGCTACGACCGCAACGGCATCTTCCGCACGTACTCGCTCGGCGCGTTGCGGCCCGCGTACGAGAGCGCGCTCATGGTCGGCCTCGCGTCGGGCTCATGGGCCCAGGTCGTCGTCAACTTGCCGAAGGTGAAGCACCTCACGATCATCGAGATCAACCCGGGCTATCTCCAGATCATCCGCGAGCGGCCCGAGGTCGCGTGGGTCCTCACCGACCCGCGCATCGACGTCGTCATCGACGACGGCCGTCGCTGGATCCAGCGGCACCCGGAGAGGGCGTTCGATCTCGTCGTCATGAACACGACGTGGCACTGGCGCGGTCACACCACGAACCTCTTGAGCGAAGAGTTCATGCTCCTCGTCCGCGAGCACATGCGACCCGGAGGCGTCTTCTTCTACAACACGACGAACTCCGAGGACGCGATGCGGACCGGGCTCGGCGTCTTCGGGTACGGCCTCCGCGTCTACAACTGCGTCGCGGTTAGCGATCAGCCGCTCAAGCTCGAGAGGGACAAATGGCGCGAGCTCCTGCTCGGCATTCGCATCCATGATGAGCCGATGCTCGACGTCGACAAGGAGCCCGACCGCGAGCGATTGGACGAGCTGCTCGAGCTCGTCGACTCCGCCAACGAGCAGCCGCCGTCACGCGAGGGCCTCGAGACGCGCGAGAGCATGCTCGCCCGCTTCGGCGCGACGGCGCGCGTCATCACCGACGACAACATGGTCCCGGAGTGGCGCGATCCGCTGCGCGAGCAGCTCGCGCGGTGATCGGCGCCGCCGCCGTCTCGCCCAGACGACGACTCAATGGATCGCAGTGATGAACGTGTGGCCGCCGTCGTACTTCTGGGAGGCGTCGGCGAACGCGACGCGCATCGCGAGGGCGAAGGTGTCGCCGGAGGCCGGCGGCGTGATCGCGAGGCTGGCGGTCTTCTTCTCGCCCGGCGCGAGCGTCATTCCGGCGAGGTCGAGCGTTCCGACCTGGGCGAGCTTCCCGGCGCTGAGCGCCTGTCCGTAGGTCAGCGTCGCCGGCTGCAGCGTCACCGCGAAGGTACCCATCGTGCGGGTGAGGCTGGGGTCGGTGTTCTCGAACGCGAGCTCCAGCTTCGTCGCGGCGCCTGCGGTGAGGACGCCCTCGTAGCTGCCGTAGATGCGCACGCTGTGGCCGTACGGATCGAACACGAACGCGTTCGGGCGGCCGGTGGCCTTGTCGGCTCGGCGGTAGGCGCTCGCGCCGAGGACGACGATCTCGTCGAAGAACCCCGGCACGACGTTGTTCGGGAAGCGCGTGAACGCCGGCGCCGCCCCGGTGCAGGTCGTCGGGCTCGGTGTCGCCGCGAGCAGATCGCGATCGATCGACAGCGCGCCGGTCGCTGGGCACGCGTTCGTCGTGAAGCTCGCGTAGTAGAGACCGCTCGCGTCGATCGCGATCGTCTTCGGATCGATCTCCGTGTCGAACGCGTTGGCCTTTACCCATGTCGTCCCGACGAGAGCCGCGAACGCCGGTGACACCTTCACGTCCGGGAGCCCCTCGGCCGTCGCGCTCGAGCGCGTCAGCGAGGCGCCGGGGTAGAGCGTGTTCCCCCCGAGCTGCAGGACTTGCCGCGTCCTCGGCTGTGGAGACGGCACCGACTGCGCGACGATTTGCACGTGCAGGACGCTCGGGAGATCGGTCTGGCCCCCGGCGTGCGTGGGGCTGGCCTGGCTGCCGTCGAGGCAGAGGACGCCCCTCGAACCGTCGATCGCCGCGAGGTTCCAGGCGCCGACGCCAACCTCGCCGCCGCTGCCGCCACCGGCGCCGCCGCCCCGCGAGCCCGACGACGATGAGCCGCCCGCGTAGCTCGGCGAGGACACCGCGTAGCGGCCGTCCGACGTGAGGGTCAGCGACGCGCAGCCGCTGCCCGTGCAGTAGTTGAAGTTCCACTCGTTCGCCGTGAGCGCGGTGAAGAGCGACGCGCGCATTTCGGCCGTCGCCGTGGGCCCGGCGAAGCTCGCGCAGTGCACGCCCGCGGGGGTCGCGGGCGCGCCGCCTGTCGTGCTCTCCGCGGGAATGGCGGCGGCCTTCGAGCCGCTGCAGGCAGCGGCGAGCGAGAGCAGCGAGAGGAGCGAGAGACCGAGGAGCGGGCGGGGTGCGGGGCGCATCGAGGAGCGCTTGAGCAAGCGACGTGCCGTTGCCCGCGCGCTTGGTTTGCCGGTGTTTTCGCGAAGCGTGGTGTGCCAGGCCGTGCCGAGATCGCCCCCGATGCCTCGCCCGCGGCGCCCGCGACGCGCGAGGGACGTCGGCTCACCCCGGCGGGGACGTCGCCATGGCCGCGGCCGGCGCATCGGGCTCGGGAGGCGGCGCCATGACGAAGCGCGCCGGATCGTCGCCCGTCTTCACGATGCGGCGAACCATCCCAAGCAGGAACAGGCCGAACGCGAAGAGCGCGACGCACTCCCACTGCGCCGGCGTGAGGCCGCCGTAGCGCGGGTCGGCGCCGTCGATGTCGCGCACGCGCAGAAAGTCCATCGCGAAGCGCACCGGCGCGTAGGCCAGGGACGTGACGACCGCGTACGTGCCGGTCGGGAGCTTGCGGCGCCACGTGAGCGCGAGCAGGCCGGCGAGCACGATCGTGAACATCAGCTCGAGGAGGCCGAGATCGTACTGCGGACGGTTGCCCATGATGAGCTCGATCGGACCGTAGTGCGTGCTTGGGCCGCGCCCGTACGCGACCGCGAAGAGCGCGTCGGGCGACGCGAATGCGCCGGGGTGATCGTGCACGACCGAGCAGCCGCTGCGGCCGAAGATCCACGCGACGGGGAACACCGCGAGGATGAGATCGGCGAACGGAAAGATCGGGATCGGCCTCGGGCGCCTCAAAATCCGCGGGCGGTAGATCGCGAGGGGCTCCTTTGCGAGCCACGTCGGAACCTTCAGCGTCGCGACGTGCACGGGCGAGGAATAAAAGTATTTCCAGAGCACGATCCCGATGAAGGCGCCGGAAAAGCCGCCGAACGAGCTGAGCCCTTCCCACAGCTTGATCAGGCTCAGCGGGTTTTTGAGGATTTCGTCCGGGTGGTAGAAAATCTCGTCGAGGACATGGCCGCCGATGAAGCCGAGCACGAGCATCCACGTGATGAACGAGTTCAGCAGGTCCAAGTCGAAGCCGCGTTGACGCGCCCGGCGCGTCGCCAACGCGGTGCCGATCACCACGCCCGTCGCGACGAGCAGGCCGAACGGGTGGAGCGTGAGGCCGAGGAGCTTCAGGTCGGGGACGTGGATGTACGGGATCATCGAAGGGCCCTGTTCTTACCGCATTTCGTGGCGTAACGGTCCCCGGATCGCCAGCGAGTCCGGCTCCCCTTCCGCGCGGCCCCAGCGGACGGTCGCGGTCCAGCCGTCGCACGCGCGGCGGACGAGGTCGCCGCCGTCCGCGGCCTTGGGCTGGCCGCAGCGCACGGCAGGCAGGCGCGCCTCGAGCGCGCCTTCGAGCTGCTCTTGGGCGTGGAGCGCGGCAAGGGAACGGTGGTTCGGGGAGGATGCATCGAGCGGGCGGACGAGGTCGGCCTCGTCCCACCGCACGAACAGGTCGTCGCCCTCGATCCTTCCCTCGACGACCGCGCCCTCGCGAACGACGACGCGCACGGTGAAGCTCGCGACGCGCTCCTGGCGGCCCTCGGCGGTCGGAAGGACGAAGAACGCGTCGGTGTCGCGGCGCGCCGGCACCGTTCCCCACGACACCATCGCCTCCCCGCCGAGCACGCGACGAAGCGCCGGCGGCGTGTCCTCGACGCGCGCGCCGTAGACGCCATCCTCGAGGAGCGCGCCCGTCGCGGCGAGGAGCGCCTCGCCGACCGCGCGACGGCGGGCCGCCGCCGCCTCGAGCTTCGCCTCCGTGCGCCGCGCGTCGCGCAGGAGCCGCGCCGTCGCGAGGTCGTCGACGTGCATGGAGTACTCGACGAGGAGCGCGAGCGCGGCTTCGGCGTGCGGTCCGTCCGGCAAGTCGACGAGGTACTCGCGCGCGCTCGCGCGCGACGCCTGGCACGCCGCGAAGAACGCGGGCTCCTCGGCATCGAACGCCTCCCGCACCTCGCCCGACCACTGCCCGCGCGGGTGCGTCCCCAAGTACGCCCGCGCGCGCGACAGGCGCACGCCGCTGCCCGCGGCGACGCGAAAGGCGCGGTAGTCGCGAAAATCCGCGTCGTCGGCGAAGATCTGCCGCGACGCCGCGCAGCCGCCGAGGAGCGACGCGAGGGCCACCGCGGCCGCGGTCGCGGCCCACCTCATCGCGCGCCCTCGCGGCAGAACTCACACTCCGTCGGCACCGCCGGCGCGACGTCGTCCACGTACGTCGCGTAGTCGGGGCACGACGCCGCGAGGAGCGCGTTCAGGCACACCTCGCCGTCGTGGCGGAGCGGCCTGCACGTCGTCGGGAAGACGGCGTCGGGCGGCGAGCTCGGATCGCACGACCGCTGACAGCGAGCGGTCGCAAGTCCGCAGTCTTTGCAGCGGCGGCAATCGGCGATGCGCCGGCCGTTCGCGAACGCCGCCTCGTCGAGCTCGGTCGCCGTCCGCCCGCACGCGCCCACGTCGCCGACCGTCGGCCCGGTGCCGAGAACGAGGGCGAGCGCCGCCACGACGCCGAGCGTGCTCCGCCGGATCACGGCAGCACCTCGTACGCGACGATCACACCGAGCTGCGCCGACAGAATGGGATACGCGGGCGTCGCCACCTCACGCGTGCCTGCGCCGTAGAAGACGTCCCCGACGAGCTCGCCGGCGACGCCGAGCCCCGCGCGCGGGAAGAAGACCGCGCCGCCGCCGGCCTCGAGGCCCCACGTCGTCCGCGGCGAGAGCACGACCGGCGCCCCCGCGCGGCCGTAGACCGCCCACGCCGTCCACCGGCGCCAGAGCACGTAGGACGGCGCGATCACCGCCTGCCGCACGCCCTCGAGCGCGAACGTCACGCGCAGCGCCGCGCCGTGCTGCAGCCCCGCCGGCGCGCCGAGCGTCGCCGCGACGCCGACGTCCGTGTACGCCGCCGTCCGCGAGACGCTCTCCGCGGTCCGCCCGAGCGGCGTCGCGAGGCGGTAAGGGTTATTGAAGCGCAGGCCGTCGCCGACGAAGGCCGTCGCGAAGAGCTGCGCATACCCGGGCTTGTTCGTCGCTGCGACCGCGTCCGTGTCCTCCGCGCGCGCGGACGCGGCCGCGAGCGTGACGGCGACCGCGAAGCGCCGCCCGGCGACGCGGGCGCTCGAACGACGCGGTCGCAGCCGGCTCACGGGCGGAGCATATCAAGTTCGCTGGACGCGAACCTTCGGCTTCGCGCCCAGGATCGCGAGCTGCCCGCAGGCGGCGCTCACCTCGTCGCCGCGACGCCGGCGAATGAAGCACGAGTACCCGGCGTCGCAGACGATCTGCTGGAACGCGAGCACGCCCGCCAAGTCCGGCGGCCCCAGGGTGGACGCCTCGATGGGGTTCATCGGGATGAGGTTGATCTTCACCGGCAGGCCGCGCAGGAGCTTCGCGAGCTTCTTGGCTTCTTCCGGCGCGTCGTTCTTGCCGGCGACGAGCGTGTACTCGATCGTGATGCGCCGCCGCCGCGGGAGCGGATACGCCCGGAGCGCGGTCATCAGCGTCGCGAGCGGGTACTTCTTGTTGATGGGCATGAGGCGCGTGCGCGTCTCGTCGTCGGCGGCGTGGAGCGAGATGGCGAGGCCCACCTGCCCCGCGAAATCCTCGCCGAGCCGCGCGATCTCCGGCACGAGACCGCTCGTCGAGATCGTGATGCGCCGCGAGGAGAGACCGATCCCATCGGCGTGGGTCAGGAGGCGCAGCACGCGCGTCGTCGCCTCGTAGTTGTGGAGCGGCTCGCCCATGCCCATGAAGACGACGTTGCGCAGCTGCTCGCCGTCGTCCAGCTTCGAGCGGCCGAGGATGACCTGCGCCACGATCTCGTCGGGGGTCATGTGGCGCTTCAGACCGGCGACGCCGCTCGCGCAGAAGACACACCCCATCGCGCAGCCCACCTGAGTCGAGATGCACTGCGTGACGCGCCGCACGTCGGCTTTCGGCGTCGCGCTCCCGTGCACGGCGAGCTCCTCGTGCTCGTCGTCGTCGTCGCCGTCGCCGTCGCCGTCAGCCGCCGCGGCCGCGTCGGCGTCCTCCTCGACGGGGTTCGGCAGATCGCTGCGTCCGGCGGTCACGCTTGGAATGAGCACGGTCTCGACCGTCGCGCCGTCCTTCATGCGCACGAGCAGCTTGCGCGTGTCGTCGGCGGCGCGGCGCTCTTGCACCACGTCGAGCACCGGCCCGACGCCCGCCTCCGCGAGCTTCACGCGCAGCGCCTTGGGCAAGTCGGTCATCTGCTCGGTGTCGGTGACGCCCCGGCCGTGCAGCCATTTGAAGATCGATTTGCCGTGAAACGCGCGGCCACCGAGCGCCGGCACCGCCTGCGCCCACTCTTCGGGCAGGCGCCCGAGCGGGCCGAACGCGCTTTTGTCCCGGAGCGTCACCGTCACTCGAGCCCGAACGCGGCAGGGCCGACGTAGCGCATGGGCGGCGCGCCGAGCGAGAGGAGCCGGTCGTGGAACGCCACGAGGTCGAAGCGCTCCTTCTCCCGCGCCTTCACGCGCTCGCGCAGCCTCAAGATCGCGAGCTTGCCGTAGGTGTACGAGTACATGTTGGCCGGCCACACGACGCCGCGCCGCGCCTCGATCTTCGCGGCTTCGGGCGCGAGGAGCGCGTTGTCCTCGAGGAACTTCGCCGCTTGCTCGAACGTCAGCGTCCCGTCGTGGAGCCCGACGTCCACCACGACGCGCGACGCGCGCTGGAGCGCCGAGCGCAGGTAGAAGGCGCGCGTCCGCACCGGATCCTTGCCGACGTAGCCCTCCTCGAGCACCGCTTGCTCGCAGTAGTGCGCCCAACCTTCGCCGAAGACCGAGCTCCAGACGAGCCTGCGGACCTTGGACGGCGTCTCCCGGAGGTGGAGGTAGTTGAGGTAGTGGCCGGGGAGCGCCTCGTGGATGCTGATGTTCTCGAGCGCCCCGTGCGCGTGGAAGCGAAGGAGCCCCAGGCGCCGCTCGGGCGTCATTTGCGGGTCGGGGATGTTCACCTCGAAGCGCGCGTCCTTGATCGCGTCGAGGACGCCCGCGGCGTTCATGCTCGCGAAGCTGACGCCGCGCATGTGCGGCGGCGTCTGGACGATCTCGAGCTTCGCCTGGTCCCACGGCACGGTCACGAACTTGTGCCCCCGCAGCCACTCCTCGACGCCCTTGTTCGCGAGGCGGTAGTCCGCGAGCACTTGGTCGGGCTTCGGCGTGTCCTCCTGCATCCGCGCCATGAGCTGCGGCGCGGTCTCCCCCGGCTTGCCGCTCTCCTTCACGAGCGCCCCGAGCTCCGCCCGCAGGCGCGCGAGCTCAGCCTCGCCCATGTGGCGCACCTCGGCCGGCGACTCGGTGACGCCGTCCCTGAGCCGCGCGAGCGTCGCCCACGCCTCGGTCCCGATGCCTGCATTCTGCAACGACGCGGGCGGGAACGCCTTGGCGACGTCGGCGGTGTACCCGTCGACCGCGGCGGCGGCGGCGAGCGCGTTTTTCTTCAGGCGCTCCTTGAGCGCGGCGTCGCCGGCGAGGTCCTTCACGTCGACGTTCGCGTAGTCGTCGCGGAGCGACTTGGCGAGACCGGGTGCGGCGACGAGGAGGTTCTCGACCCCTGCGCGCACGGGGGCTTTGAGGCGCGAACGCGCCGTCTTCAGGAGCGCGGGGACCTGGGCGAGGCGCTCGTCGAGCGCGTTCAAGCGATCGTGCACCGGCGCGTACGGGTGCGCCGTGAGCGCCGAGACGCCGCGCCCGATGAGCTCGACGATCCACGACGCGTTCCGCTCGGCGCCGTGGACGGTGCGCACCTCGAACGCCTGCGCGTCGAGCATGTCCGCGAGGATGAGCGCGTCGATGCGCGGGTGGTTGGTCTCGGCGTCGGCGACGCTCGCCGTGTCCGGCGCGATGGCCGCGATCGCGCGCAGCCCCTCGGCGCGCGCGTGGAAGTCGTCGGCGACGCGCATCGCCCCGGCCTCGGTGACGTCGGGCCACTGCGCGTCGAAGCGGTGCTCGCCGAGGCGCGACGCGTCGGTCGGGCGCGCGACCAAGAAGGCCTCGATGCTCTGACCGATGGCCGTCCGATAGAGCTCCGGCTCGAACGCGCCCGGGGGCGCCTCGCCTTTGCCGCTGACCGGCATGGGCTCGCTCGCGGGGCGCGCGGACGTCGGCGGCGGGAGCTTCGGCGGCGGCGCCTCGGCGCACGCCGTCAGGGCCGCAGCCGCGAGCAGGCCGGCGCCTGCGAGGACGAACGGACGGGAGGTAGGGCGCCTCATGGGCGCGGAGCTTAGCAGACGAAGGCCGCTGCGCTTCAGCCGCGCTCGGCTTTCTTCGCCTCTTCCCAGTAGCCGTCGAGGACGGCGAGCGGGATGGTGGCGTGGCCGGGCGCGGTCGGATCGCCCCAGCCGTCGTGCTTCTCGTGGACGCGCTTCTCGACGTGGGCGAATCGCCGCGTGAACTTGTCGATCGTGCGCCTCAGCGCCCCTTCCGCGTCGACGTCGACGTGGCGCGCGAGGTTCACGAGCGCGAAGAGCACGTCGCCGAGCTCCTCCTCCACCTGCGCCTTGTCCCCGGAGGCGAGCGCCACGGTAAGCTCGCCCATCTCCTCCTCGATCTTCGCGCGCGAGCCTTTCTGGTCGTCCCAGTCGAAGCCGACGCGGCTCACCTTCTCGCCGATGCGCTGCGCGCGCGTCAGCGCCGGCAGGCTGCGCGGGACGCCGCCCAGGATTCCCCTCCCCTTCTTCTCGGCGGCCTTGATCTTCTCCCAGTTGCGGAGCACGTCGTCCGCCGTCTTGGCGTCGAGGTGGCCGAAGACATGCGGGTGCCGGCGGACGAGCTTGTCGACGATGCCCGTCACCACGTCGTCCAAGGCGAACGAGCCCTCGGCGCGCGCGAGCTCGGACTGGAAGACGATCTGCAGGAGCAGGTCGCCGAGCTCCTCGGCGTGGGCCTTCTTGTCTCCGCTCTCGATGGCGTCGATCACCTCGCACGCCTCCTCGAGCGTGTATTTACGCAGCGACTCGAGGCTCTGCTCGCGATCCCACGGGCAGCCACCTGGCGCGAGGAGGCGCCGCATGACCGCGACGAGGCGCGTGATCGTCGCGCCGTCCTGCTCGGCCAGCGGCGGCACCGGCCGCGGCGCGTCCTCGTCGAACCGGGGCAATTTCACGTCGGTCATGGCCCAGCGTCTAGCACGTTCAGGTACACTCGAGGGAGGGAGACCCGCCTAGCCGTGAGCGACGTCGTCAAGCTCGTACCGACTCCGCCGGAGCCGTCGCGTCCGCCGCCCCCGCCGCAGCCGACGCTCACGTTCCGGCGCGTGATGATGGTGCTCGGCGTCTTCCTCGCCGTCGGCCTCGCGTACCTCTTGCGCGGCGTGCTCGTCCCGCTCTTCCTCGCGTTCCTCCTCGCGTACGCGCTCGACCCGTTCGTCGACCGACTCGAGGTCCTCAAGGTCCCGCGCCCGCTCGGCGCGATCCTCGTGATGGTCGGTATTTTCAGCCTGTTCTTCGTGCTCGTCGTCTACGGCGTGCCGATGCTGATCGACGAGCTGCGCGTCGCCGCCGCCGACTTCCCCGAGCAATTCAAAAGGTTCGAGGCCCGACTCGACCCGTGGATCTGGCAGCAGTTCCACGTGCGCCTGCCGCACACGATGAACGAGCTCGGACGCGAGCTCGTGACGCGTTTGCAGAGCCAGTTCCCGAGCATGGCGAGCGCCGCGTCGTCCGCGCTCTTCGGCACGCTCAGCTACGTCGCGGTCATCTTGAGCGCGCTCATCGTGCCGGTGTTCGCGCTCTACCTCCTCATCGACTTCGATCGCATCGTGAGCCGCGTCGGCGAGCTCGTGCCCCGCCGCTGGCACCCGTCGACGGCGGAGGTCTCCAAGCAAGTCCACCGCACGCTCGGCGGGTACGTGCGCGGGCAGCTCACCGCCAACATCGTCCTCGCGGCCCTCTACGCGTCCGGCCTGCGCCTCGTCGACATCCGCCTCGCGGTCCCCATCGGCGTGCTCACGGGCATGCTGGCGTTCGTGCCGTATTTCGGCTTCGCGATCGGCCTCGTCTTGGCGCTGGCGATGTCGCTTCTCGACTGGCACGGCCCGGGCGCGGTGCTCGGCGTCATCCTCGTCATGGGCGGCGTGCAGCTTCTCGACGGCATGGTCATCACGCCGCGCATCGTCGGCCGCAGCGTCGGCCTCGCGCCGCTCGAGGTGCTGGTCACCATGATGGCGGCCGCCAGCCTGTTCGGCTTCCTGGGCGTCCTCCTCGCCGTCCCGCTCGGCGCCGTCGTGAAGATCCTGGTGACGCGCGCCGTGCGCTCGTACCTCGACTCGGATTTCTACCGAAAGCCGCCGGAGACACTGCGGCGAACGTGAGCATCGGGCCTCTGGCGGACCGCTGCCGTCGATCGCCCGTTTCGGTCAATCGACGTTCGCTCTACACTCCGCTCCACCATGAGCGAAGTCCTGATCGAAGACAGCGCGCGCACCCGCGTGGTGACCTTGAACCGCCCCGAGGCGCGCAACGCCCTCACGCGCGGCGTCATCCTCGGCCTCACGAAGGCCTTCGTCGACGCGGCAGAGAGCGCGGACGTGCGGTGCGTCGTCCTCACCGGCGCCGGCGGTCACTTCTGCGCGGGCGCCGACCTGCGGAAAAACCTCATGGAGGACCCCGACCTCATGGACAAGCTCGACCAGACGATGGACGAGTACCACGCGCTCATCGGCGCGATCGTCCGCTGCCCCAAGCCGACGGTCGCGTTGCTCGAGGGCGCCGCCGTCGGCTTCGGCGCAGACCTCGCGCTCGCGTGCGATCTGCGCGTCGCCAGCACGACGGCGTACGTGCAAGAAAAGTTCGTGAAGATCGGCCTCATGCCCGACGGCGGCGGCACGTTCTGGCTCCCGCGCCTCGTCGGTACGGCGAAGGCGATGCAGATGATCCTGCTCGCGCAGAAGATCGAAGCGCCGGAGCTCGCGTCGCTCGGCATCGTCGTCAAGGTCGCGCCGCCCGCCGAGGTGCGCGCCGCGACGATGGAGGTGGCGCGCGAGCTCGAGGCGGGCCCTCCCCTCGCCTACGCCGCGATCAAGCGCGCGCTCTACGCGAGCTGGGGCGATCTCGAGGGCGCGCTGCGGCGCGAGCGCGAGGGCCAGCTGAAGCTCCTCAAGTCCAGCGACGTCATCGAGGGGATCATGGCGTGGTCGCAGAAGCGCGAGCCCAATTTTCAGGGGCAGTGACGGCGCGGGCGCCGCGGGTCATTTTCCGGCGAAATACCGCTCGCCGCCGTCGCACGCGATGGTGACGACGAGCCCGCCGAGGCGGGCGGCGAGCGCGCACGCGACGTGGAGGTTCGCGCCGCTCGACGGGCCGACGAGCAGCCCCTCTTCGCGCGCGCACCGGCGCGCCATCTTCTCGGCCGCGGCGTCCTCGACCTGCACGATCTCGTCGATGACGGAGAGATCGAGGTTCCTCGGGACGAACCCTGCGCCGATCCCTTGGATGCCGTGGAGGCCAGGCTTGCCGCCGCTGAGCACGGGGCTTGCGCTCGGCTCGAGGGCGACGACGCGCACCTTCGGTCGCGCGCGCTTGAGCGCGCGGCCCACGCCGGTGATGGTCCCGCCGGTGCCGACGCCCGCCACGAAGGCGACGAGCTCGTCGCCGGTCGAGTCCAGGATCTCGCGCGCGGTCGTGGCCTCGTGCGCCGCCGGGTTCTCGGGGTTGTCGAACTGCCTCGGCATGAACCCGCCCGGCGTCTCGCGGAGGAGCTGCTCGGCGCGCGCGACCGCGCCGGCCATGCCGTCCGCCGCCGGCGTGAGCACGATCTCCGCGCCGTACGCGCGCATCACCTGCCGCCGCTCGAGGCTCATGTCCTCGGGCATCACGAGCGAACAGCGGTAGCCGCGCACCGCGGCGATCATCGCGAGCGCGATGCCGGTGTTGCCGCTCGTCGCCTCGAGGATGGTCGCGCCGGCGCGCAGCTCCTTCTTCGCCTCCGCGGCGCGCACCATCGCGAGCGCGGGGCGGTCCTTGATGCTGCCGCCGGGGTTCTTGAGCTCGAGCTTCACCGCGACGTTCGGGGAGAGGCGCGCCAGGCGCACGAGCGGCGTCTTGCCCACGGCGTCGAGCAGCGCGCGCACGTCAGGCCGTCCTCTCGCCGACGGCGTCGCCGAGGAGGTAGCCGCGGAGCGCCGCCGCGTTGGGGAAACGCGCGAGCCCGATCATCAGCTTCGCGAGCGCCGCCTCCACCGTCATGTCGCCGCCCGAGATCGCGCCCGCGGCCTCCGCCTCCGCGCCTCCCGCGTAGCGCGGCATGTCCACGATCCCGTGCAGGCACTGCGACACCACGACCACCGGCACGCCGCGCTCGCGCGCCTCCTCGATCGCGCCGATGAGCGAGCCCGTAAGGTGCGGCAAGTTCCCCATGCCGTACGCCTCGAGGACGAGCCCCTTCACGCCGACGCGCACCGCGCCGCGGATGAGCGCCGGGTCGAGGCCGGGGAACACGCGGATGGCGAGCACGCGCGGCTCGAGGCGGCCGTCGAACGGCGCGAGCGCGCCCGGGGCGCGCACGTGCGGCGCGATCTCGATCGAGATGCCGAGCTCTACGAGCGGCGCGGCGTTGGGCGACGCGAACGCGTCGAAGGCCCACGCGTCGCGCTTGGTCGCGCGCGCCCCGCGGAGCGCGCGCGACGCGAAGGCGATCGACACCTCCGGCACGGGCAACGTCGCGATGAGCGCCGCGTCGACGAGGTTCTCACGCGCGTCGGTGCGCGCCTCGATGAGCGGCCGCTGCGCGCCGGTCAAGACGACGGGTTTGGGTAGCGGCCCCAAGAGGAGCGCGAGCGCGCTCGCGGAGTACGCCATCGTGTCGGTCCCGTGCACGACCACGATGCCGTCGAACGCGCCGCTCGCGAGCGCGCCGTGAACCTCGCGCGCGATCGCCACCCAGTCGGCGGGCTGCATGTCGCCCGAGTCGAGGTTGAAGAGGATGCGCGTCTCGATGTCCGCCACGCGCCCGAGCGTCGGCAGCTCCGCGAGTAAATCCCGCCCATACACGTCCGGCGTGAGCTGCCCGGCGTCGGGCGCGGCGCTCGGGCGCATCATCACGGTCCCACCCGTATGGAGAAACAGAATCCTCGGCACGCCCTCAGACTCTACAGGTCGCCGCCGCGCCGCGCACGACTTCGCCGCCCCGCGCTAGAAAACGCGCGATTCGACCTTGATCGTGTCGCCCGCCTGGAGCGGAATGTCTGCCTGCGCGCCGTCGGTGATCGCGTCGACGCTGACCGTGACGGTCACCGTCTTCTCCTTGGCGATGTGCCGCGTCAGGATGATGTGGTTGCTGTCGGCGATGTTGGTGAACCAGCCGGAGAGGCTGACCGCGTCGACGAGCTTCATCCCCTCCGTCCACGGAATGCTGCCCGGCTTGGCGACCTGGCCGATGACGCTCACCTTCTTCGAGTTGTACTGCTTGACGACGAGCGACACCTGCGGATTGGACAGGATCTTCTTGTCGACGAGCTTCACCTTGACGAGGTTCACGATGTCCTGCGGCTCGAGGCCGCTCACCGCGAGGCGATCGATGTACGGGAAGTCGATCGTCCCGTCCGGCTGGACGCGGTACTCCTTCGGCAGGTTCGTCTCGCCGACGACGTAAATCTCGAACACGTCCCCGGGGCCGACCGTGGTGCTCGGCGTGGCGGCCGGCAGGTTCTTCGGCGCCGGCGGCCGCGAGCCACGGCAACCGAGCGTCGTTAGGACGATGAACGTGGTGAGCCAGACGAAGCGAGCCATGATTGCTCCCCGCTTTGCAGCTTCAGAAGTGGAACGAGCGGGGCGCTCCAGACGCGTCTCTCGAGGACGTCGAGACGACATCCGGACACTTCTAGAGGAACGATCTAGAGGAACCAGCGCACGCCCAAGCCGGCCTGCAGCCGCTTCCAGCTCATGTCGTAGACGCCCTGGACGCCCGGCGCGATCTGCACGGGGAGCTGGGTGCTGCTCAGGTTCTGCATGTAGTTCACCGTCGCGTTGAGCCCGAGCGAGTCGAGGAAGCGGTACTCCGCGAAGAGGGTGCCGTCGAGTCGCACGTCCGTGAACTTGGAGTGAACGAGACCATTCGCGCCGGGGTTCGGCGTCGCGCCACCCGGGTTGATGTAGACGTCCGGGTACTCCACCGCGCCGGCGCCGCCCTCGAGCGAGATGAGGGCGCGCCCGGCGAAGAAGTAGGCGATCTTCGCGTAGCCGCGATCGCTGCCGTAAAAATCGCTGAAGTAGCTGTTCTGGTAATCGCGCACGTACCCGAGCGCGATCGACGAGAGCGTGAGCGAAGCGTCGCTGACGTCTCCGCCCGGCGCGTTCGACGTCGGGAAAAACTTGAGCTCCAGCTGCCCGATGACGCTGTCGTACTGCGACACGCGCGGGTCGCTGCCCGGCCGGTAGAAGCTCGCGCCCCAACCCGCCATGCCGAGAAAGGCGACGCGCGGCGTGATGAGGCCCGTCATGCCAAGGCGCGCGCGCGTCGGCGTCGAGTCGTGCAGCGAGTTCACCGAGCGCTGCGCCTGGGTGTAGCCGAGGAAGCTGAGGCTCGCGTCGTAAAGAAACGCGGTGCGCGGGCGGAACTTCCAGCGACCCTTGGTCTGGAGCGTGTGCGTCACGTTGTTGAACGGAGTGCCGTTCGTGCTCTCGAAGAGCGCGGCCTGGGCTTGGTAACCAAGGCGCCAGTCGAGCGTGCCGCTGTTCGGCGTGGCGATGACGTCGGCGCCGCCCGCGACCGTGTCACGGTTGAACGAGAGGTCCGGGTTGCCGAGGACGGTCGGCTGGATCGTGCGGTCAAAGAGGCCGTGGATGGAGAGACTCCAAGGACGCCCCGGCAGGATGTCGACGTTCGCGTCGGCGTGCGCCGAGAGGTTGCGCTGGTCGCGTAGCTCCTGGCTGCCGATGAACTCGCGGTACGTCGCCGCGAGGCCGCCGCGGAAGGCGACGCTCGGTCCCTCGCCGTTGCCGTTGGCGAGCGTGCTCCGCTGCGCGCCGAGCGTGGAGACGAAGAGTGACGGCGTGATGCGGAAGACGCCGCCGTCGGCGACCGGCACGGCGGGCGCGCCGTTGACGAGACCCGCGCCCGTCTTGTCCGTGCGCAGGAACCAGTTCGAGTCGTAGCCGATCTCGCCGCCGAGGCCGGGGTGCAGCTCCAGGTCCCCCGCGCGGTAACCAGGCCCCTCGCTGAAACGGCGGTCCTTGAGCCACTCCTGCGCGTTCGCACGCGAAGGCGCGAGCGACGCAAACAGCAGCCCCGCGAGCGGAAGACCCACCCGCAACGCTCCCCCGATAATCCCAAGTCTGCGATTCATCTCATGTCCGCCAATGTGCGCGCGCTTCGTCGTGGTGGACGGGTGCGCCCCGCCTGGTTTGGCAGCTCGGGGGATGCAGCTTCTTCGCCCGCGCGCCGGTTGCCGTTTGGTATCAGCCCGTCGTCATCCTCAGCGTTCGCAGCTCGTGCACTGCGGCGGACCGCTGATGAGCGTCGGGTCCGTGGGGGGAAAGCCTGTATCGTCCGAAGGCGGAAG
>JAYVXL010000372.1:0-6139 GCA_043785185.1 Myxococcales bacterium | reverse complement strand
GCCTGCCGGGAAACGACGACTCGGGGACGATGAGCGCGTGGTACATCTTCGCGTCGCTCGGGTTCTACCCGGTCGCCGGCAGCACGACGTACGTGCTCGGGAGCCCGCTCTTCACGCGCGCGACGCTGCACTTGCCGGGCGGCGATCTGGTGGTCGACGCGCCGGCCTCGACGCCGCGCGCGCGCTACGTCGGCGGCGTCACGCTCGCCGGCGCGCCGCTCAGCGGCTTCACGGTCGCGCATGGCGATCTGGTGCGCGGCAAGACGCTCGGCTTCGCGATGCGCGAGACGCCGTAGCCACCCCCGCCAAAAAAGTTTCTGAACGCGTTCACTTTCCGGGGCAACAACGGAGAGGCCGCGGCGTACAACCGGCCCGACGACCGTCCGCCTCGCGAACGCTCGTTCACGCTCGTTCACAGCTCGGCTGCGACGCGCGCGTCACACTCTTGGGCTTTCTCGCCGTATTTCTCGTGTTCCGAGCGCCGCTTCCGGGTGCAGCTCGTCTTGGATGGCCTGGCATCGCGCGTGCTACTGCGGCGCGCCACTTAGGAGATTCCCTATGAAGTCTTTCGCATCGCTCTTCGCGATCAGCGCGGTCTGCGCACTCTCGGCCGGCTGCGCGCCCGCCGCCAAGCCCCCCGAGACGCCGGCGCTCGCGTCGGCCAGCGTCCCCGCGGGCCCGGCCGGCGTCGCGGGCTCCACCGCCGCGTCGCCCGCGCCGGCGAGCGAGGCGCCGAAGGAAGCTCCCGCAGCCGAGCCCGCCGCGCTCCCCACCGAGTGCGCGAACGGCGACGCCAAGCCGTGCCTGCCCGACGCGGAGTTCGCCACGCGCCTGTGCGCCGGCGTCTACCCCGAGGTCGCGCTCACGCTCTTCGGCAAGACGCAGCCGTGGACGCGCGCTTACCTCGCGGGCGACACCGAGGCGTGGAACGCGTCGGGCGGCAAGGTGACGCGCTCGCACATGATCTTCGACGAGGAGGTCCTCGTCATGGCCCGCCGCGAGCACAAGGGGGGCATCGTCGTGACCGGCGCCGCGCAGACCTACGACATGCTGCGCTGGGACGGGACGTGCGTGTCGCTCGAGAGCGGCGAGATCACGTTCAAGAAGCCGCCTGTCGGCAAGAGCGCGCCGATCCCGTGGCGCCGGCTGAGCGAGGCGACGCGCACCGCGCTGCTCGCCGCGCCGAAGGTGCAGGCCTCGCAAAAGCTCGTGCAGAAGGAGTGCGCGGGCGCGGGCGCGCCGTCGAGCAGCGCGAAGAGCGGGACGACCCGTTGCGACAAGGCGGACGCGGCCTTCGACCGCGCCATCGTCGAGTACGTGCGCAGCGGCGGCAGCCTGCCGACCCCGGCGCGCCGCCCGTAGGACCGAGATCGCGCGCGCGGGCTCCCGCGGTGGCGTTGAGCCACGGCGGCGCGGGTGATAAGGCGACGCGCATGCCGCTCCGCTTTCGCGCCTGCGATCCGAAGACCGAAGCGGCCGCGCTCGCCGAGCTCCTCGTCCGCGCGTTCCGCTCGACGGGGAGCACCGCCCCGTCGCTCACGACGATCATCTCCTCGTCGCCCCACATCCTCGAGGGCGACGTCGTCGTCGCCGACGAGGGGAAGGACGGCGGCCCGCTCGCGGCGATGGCCGCCGCCGCGCGCCTCCACATGACGCTCGCGGGCGCCGACGTGTCCTGCCCGGGCGTCACGATCGTCGCGTGCGCGCCCGAGCACCGGCGCAAGGGCGCGGTCGATCGCCTCATGCGGATGCTCCTCAAGCGCAGCCGCGCGGCCGGCGAGGCGCTGAGCGCGCTCTACCCGTTCTCGGAGTCGTACTACGCGCGCTTCGGCTACGCGCGCGTCGACTGGCCCGAGCTCTTCGCCGTCTCGCCGTCGCAGCTGCCGCGCTCGGAGCTGCGCGCGCGCGTCCGGCGATTCGACCCGGCGTCGGACCTCTCCGGCATGATGCGCTGCTACGACGCGTGGCGCCGCGCGCGCACCGGACCGCTCGTGCGCACCAAGGCGTGGTGGACGGCGCGCGTCGTGCCGAAAGTGCAGGAGGGCGTCGTCTACGTCGGCAAGAAGGGCCTCATCGAGGGCTACGCGCTGTACGCGGCGGTCGCGTCCTCGATGATCGCGAGCGAGCTCACCGTCCACGAGCTCGTCGCGGCGACGACGGACGCGCGGCGCGGCCTCCTCGGCTTCTTGAGCACGCTCGGCGATCAATACCAGCGCATCCACGTCGCGCTCGCCCGCGGCGAGGGCGCGCTCACGTTCGTGCACGGATTCGACGCGAAGACGACGCCGCTCTGTCTGCGCCATCAGGTGACGGCGACGCAGCTCGGCGGCGCGATGCTGCGCGTGGTCGACGTGCGCCGCGCCCTGGCGATCCATCCCGGCCCGGCGCGCGCGCGCGTGCTCGGCGTCGTCGGCGTCGATCTGCACGACCCGGTGTTCGCCGACCAGCGCGGCGCGTTCGACGTCACGTTCGCGCCGGGGGGCGCGACCGCCAAGCGCGGGTCGAAGGCCAAAGAGCGCCTCGCGCTCGACGTCGGCGCGTTCTCGCAAGTCTACCTTGGCGCGGTGCGCGCGCGCGACTTGCTCGCGGCGGGCCGCGCGGAGGGAACGGAAGGCGCGGCGGCGCTGTTGGACGCCGCCTTCGCCGGGCCGACGCCGTTCTGGTCGGAGCTGAACGGCTTCTGAAGGTGGGATCGACCCATGTCGGAGGTCGTGGAGCACACGCGTAGGCGCCTCGGTCAGCTCGGGTGGACGGTCACGCACGTCGCCGACCCGGCGCTCGTCGTCGAGGGGCGTGAGATGGGTGTCGCCTCGTTCAAGATCGAGCGCGATGGTCGCCCGACGGAAGGTCGCGTGCCGCTGCGGCCGCGGGCTTGTCATGCCGGAGCGAAGCCACTCCTAGAAGGCCTCGCTGATGTCGAGGTAGTACGCGAGCCCCGACTCGGCATACGCAAAGTCGAGGCGAATTCGTAGCCGCTCGCTCGGCACGATGGCGTAGCGGATGCCGGCGCCGCCGGCCGGGTGAAGTCCCTTCGGGGACCAGTCGGGGATCGTGTGCATCACCTCGCCGGCGCCGAAGAACGTCGCGCCGCTCCACGGCCCCCAAATCGGGAAGCGCCAATCGACCTGCCCCTGCGTGAGGTACGTGTCGCGGAACCGCCCGTTGCTGATGCCGCGCAGCGCCTTGCGGCCGCCGATGGTCGACAGCGCATAGAACGGCGCGTCGCCGGCGTTCGCGCTGCCGAGCAGCTGCATCGCGAGCACAGTCGGCCCGAGCCCAACGTACTTTCGAAGGTCGATGTCGACCTCGGTAAACTTGTAGTCGCTGCCGATGGCGCGGAAATTCTGTCGGACGGCGAGGTACGCGTAGGCCCCCTTGGCGGGTGCGTCGAGGTTGTCACGCGAGTCGTACGACACCGTCACGCCGAGGCCGGAGAGGGCTCCGCCGTTCGTGCCGAGGACCTCGCCGAGATCGAGCGCGCGCCCCGGCGCCGTTTCGAGGATCGCGCGGTTCTCGTAGCGATAGCGGAGACCCGCGAACAGATCCCCGGCGAGCTTCACCTGAGCCTGCAAGTTCAGGTTCAGGGAGCGCTCGGTGTAGCTCTCGATCAATGTGGCCGGCGTTCGGTTGCCGATGCCCGCGAAGAAGTTCGGGTAGTACTCGTAGGAGAAGACCGCGCTCGTGTTGAGCCGGTTTTCGCTGAACCACAGGTTCGGGCCGATGTCGAAGAGCGCCTGCTTCTTGGTCGTGTACGTGAAGCTCGATCGAAGGTTCGACGCGCGGGTCTTCTCGGCGTCGCCCAGGTGAAAGTAGTAGAGCCCGAAGGCGCCGAGGCCGAGGTTGGTCTCGGGGCTGTAGAAGATGATCGGGAGCGCGAGGAGGCCGTGCGCGCTGGCCGCGCGCGTCCCGGCGAGCTCGTCCTCCGCGCGGCGTCGCTCGCGGCGCACTTCCTCGAAGTACCGCCGTCCGTCGAGGAACGCCGCGGCGCTCTCGCGGAACATCGCGGAGGACTCCGCCGCCAACGCCGCCTTCGCCGCCGCGCGCACCTGCGCCGCCTTGAGCTCGGCGGCGTAGTGCGACGCCTCCGCGCGGCGCGCTTCCTCGAGCTTGCGGCGCTCCTCTTCCTTCTTGCGCGCCGCCTCCGCGGCGAGCTCTCGCTTCGAAGGCTTCTTTCGTGGGCCCGCGGGCCTTGGCGCGTCCTCTGCGGCGGCGGGAGGAGCTGCGGTCCACCCCATCACCTGAAACGCGAGGAGCGCGCCAAGAACGGCGACTCCTCGCGCGACGCGCACCCGGGGAAAGCACGGACGAAGCGGGCGAGCCCTCAAGGCGGCAGCCCCTTCGCGCGGTACCCGAGGTAGCGCGGGAACGCGCGCGCGGCCTGGTACCACTGCTTCGGGTTCTTGGCGACGGGCAGGCTCGGACCGGTCGCGCGCGCGTCGGCGTAGAATTGCGCGGGCAGGGTCGCGACGAACGGGCCGTCGGGGTTCGGCGCGAGCGTCTCCTTCGCGCCGGGGCGGTTCGGGGCGAGGCGCACGACCGCGGACTCGCGAGGGCCGAGCGTCATCCGGAACGCGAGGAGGAGGCTGCGAATCGAGCCGTCCAGCGGCCACCGCGCGAGCACCTTCGCGTCGTGCGGCAGGCTCGCGCCCTTCGCGTCGACGAGCCCGAGCGCCGCCTCGTCCATCGCCTTGCCCGGCGGCAGCGGCACGCCGAGCGACACGACGACGCCGGCGCCATCGGACCGATCTGCGGTGACGAGGATCGGCACGTCGTCGGCCGACGCGGACGCGCGCGCGGGCTCTGCCACGCGCGGCGCGACGTCCACGGGCGGCGGCGCGAGCGGGGCCGGTCCGCCGAAGTCGGTCGCGCCGCACGCGGCGAGCGCGAGCCACAGCGCGAGCGCGATCACGCGCGGGGAGCGGCGAGCGCGGAGCATGCGCAAGCATAACGTGTAGCCTACCTCTTGTGCCGACGACCTCCCTCGAGCCCGCGCTCGGGCCGATCTTTCGCTCGACCATCGAGGCCCTGCTCGCGCCGCGCCGGCTGATTCCGATCACCGTCGTCATCCTGCCGCTGCTCTTCTTGCAAGTGAACTACAGCGTCGACGCGTTCGCGCTGCCGTTGGCGATGGTGATGTGCGCGGCGTTCCTGCTCGTCGCGCCGACGCTGTGGCGCTACTTCTTTCCGCTCGAAGGGCGCGCCGGCTCGCCGGTCGCGCGGGGTATCTCGTACGGCGCGGCGGGCGCTGGGCTCATCTGGGGAATCGGGCGCGGTGTCCCGTCGCTTGTCGGGATGGGGCACACATTCCTCACGACCGACCCGAGCCTGCTCGTCTCGCTGGCGCTCTTCTGGGTCGGCGGGTGGGGGCTCGCCCGCGACATCGATCTCGAGGCGGACCTGCGCGCGAGCCAGGCCCGCGCCGAGGCGCTCGCGCGCGAGGCCGAGCACGCGCAGCTCATGGCGCTGCGCAGCCATTTCGACCCGCATTTTCTCTTCAACACGCTCAACGCCATCGCCGAGTGGTGCCGCTCCGACGGCGCCGTGGCCGAGCAGGCGATCGTCCGCCTGTCGGCGATGCTGCGCACCGTGATGAGCGGCATTCAGGCGCAGAGCTGGCCGCTCGCGCGCGAGCTCGAGCTCGTGGACACTCTCTTCCAGATGTACCTCCTCCGCGATCCCGAGCTCTTCGTCTACCGCCGCGAGGTCCCCCTGGACTTGCCGCCGCTGGAGGTGCCGCCGATGATCCTCCTGCCGGCGGCCGAGAACGCGATGAAGCACGGCCCCAGCGCGGGAAAGCGCGGCGACGTGGCGCTGCGCGTCGCGGTCACCGACGCCGCGCTGACCTTGGAAATCGAGAACCCCGGCGCCTTCAAGGGCCCTCGCGACGGGGGCAGCGGGCTGCCGATGATCAAGAAACGCCTCGCGCTCACGTATGGTGAAGATGCCATGTTCGACATTCGCGCCTCCGGGGACCGGACGATCGCCACCCTCCGCATGCCGCGCGCGCCGCGCGACGCCCGGGCGCCGCGATGAGCCTGCCGCTCCGCGTGCTCGTGTGCGACGACGAGATGATCGCGCGCCGGCGCGCGGCGCGCCTGCTCTCGGAGATGCAGGGCGTCGAGGTCGTCGGCGAGTGCGG
>JAYVXL010000371.1:0-6141 GCA_043785185.1 Myxococcales bacterium | reverse complement strand
CGCGCGCGGCGAGCGCCGCGAGAACGCGCGCGCGGTCGAGCGGCGCGGGCGCGGCCGCGTTCACGCGTCGAAATCCAGCCCGATGTCCGCCGCCGGCGCCGAGTGCGTGAGCGCGCCGACACTGATCGCGAAGACTCCGGCGCGCGCGAGCTCCGCGATGCGGCCGAGCGTGATGCCGCCCGACGTCTCGGTGAGCGCGCCGGTCGCCTTCGCGCGCCGCACCGCCTCCGCGACCGCCTCCGTGTCCATGTTGTCGAGCAGCACGATGTCCGCGCGCGCGGCGAGCGCCTCGTCCAGCTGCGCGAGCGTGTCGACCTCGCACTCGATCCGGCACGTGTGCGTCGCCCGGGCGCGCGCGCGCTCGATCGCCTTGGTGATGCCCCCGCACGCGGCGATGTGGTTGTCCTTGATGAGCACCGCGGCGCCGAGGTCGTCTCTGTGGTTGGAGCCGCCGCCCGTGCGCACGGCGTAGCGCTCGAGCACGCGCAGCCCGGGCGTCGTCTTACGCGTGTCGGTGATCCGGGTCGCGCACGCGGCGGGGACGGCGTCCACGTACGCGCGCGTCATCGTCGCCACACCCGTCATTCGCTGCGTCAGGTTGAGGGCGACGCGCTCCCCCATGAGGATCGATCGCGCGCGCCCCGCGACCGTCCACAGCGTCGTCCCGCGCGCCGCCCGCGCGCCGTCAGGCGTCACGAGCTCGACGCGCAGCGTCGGGTCGACGTGGGCGAACACGCGTGAAAAGACCTCACCGCCGCATGCCACGAGGTCGCCGCGCGCGACGGCGCGCGCCGTCGCGGTCGCGGCCGCGGGTACACACGCCTCGGTCGTGATGTCCCCGCCCGCGAGGTCCTCGAGCAGCGCGCGCGCGACGATTTCTTCGACGACGACCCGAGGAAGCTCGGTGCTTTCCATTCGCGTGGTTTACCACGTCGTGTAGGCTCTGGGCATGTCTACCCGCGCGCTGCTGCTCGTCCTCGCGCTCCCGCTGGCAGCCTGCGGCGGCGGCCAACCGCCAGTGACCTCGAGCGGCGCCACGACCGCCGGCCCGAGCTCGGGCCCGGGCCCCGGTCCTGCGTCTGGGCCTGGGCCTGGTTCGGCGTCCGGGCAGACGACGCCGCCGGGCGGGCCGCTCGCCGCGCTCGATCCCGCCACCGCGAAGCAGGAGACTTGGCAGCTCGAACGCGGCCCCGCGCCGTTCCTCAACTTCGAGGCCCAGCAGCTGCGCATCAGCGCCGGCTGCCGCGCGCCCAACGGGCAGCTCGATTGCGAGGCGCTGCGCTTCGCCCGCGGCGGCCCGACGGTGACGCTGACGTCGCAGGAGAAGATGCGCATGGGCGCGCCCGGCGCCGCGGTGTGCATGCACATCAAAAACCAGCTGACGACCGGGCGCGATCCGAAGGGCAACGAGGACGGCTTCTGCGTATTCGGTGACGGGTCGATGATCGCCACGGGCTCGCTCGCGTACCACACGCTCAAGTAGGGAGGCGCCGTCGGCGAATGGAGACGCGAGGCGTCCTCGCCGCGATGGCCGCGGCCATGAGTCGGGCGTCGAGCCTGGAGGCGATCTACGCCGAGGCGCTCGATGCACTCGGCAGGATCTCGGGAGCTGCCCGGGCCTCCATTCTCCTGTTCGACCGCGCGGGCGTCCTTCGTGTCGAGGCGTGGCGCGGGCTCTCCGAGGCTTACCGCGCGGCCGCCACCGGCCTCGCGCCCTTTACGTGTGGGCAACCGGCGCCGACGCCCGTTCTCGTGGCCGACGTCGCGACCGACCCCTCGCTCGCCGAGCACCGTGACGTGACCCTCGGCGAGGGGATCCGCGCCCTCGCCGTCTTTCCGCTGACGAGCGGCCGCGGCACGATCGGCCAAGCGACAGCGTACTTCGACGACGCGCCGCACGTCGTGGCGCCCGATGTCGCCCTCGCGCTCCAAGCGCTCGCGGCGCACACGGCGTTCGCGATCGACAGGCTGGACGCCACCGAGCGCGGTCGCGAGGCCGACGACGTGCGCGACGCGGAGGCGCGCCTGCGCGAGTCGCAGCGGCTCGAAGGCCTCGGCGTGCTCGCCGGCGGCATCGCGCATGACTTCAACAACCTGCTCGTCGGCGTGCTCAGCAACGCGAGCCTCGCGTTGTCGCAGCTCCCGCCAGGGCCCGCGCACGACACCGTCTACGACATTCAGCACGCCGCGCGCATGGCGGCCGACCTCTCGCGGCAGCTCCTCGCGTACGCGGGCAAGGGCCGGTTCGTCGTCGCGCGGCTCGATCTGTCGCGCCTCGTCGAGGACGCGGCGCAGCTCATCTCCACGGCCATCTCGCGAAAGGCTCGCGTCTCGCGCGCGCTCGCGAGCGATCTCCCGCCCGTCGAGGGCGACGCCACGCAGCTGCGCCAAATCGCGATGAACCTGCTGTCCAACGCGTCGGACGCGCTCATGGACGAGCCCGGTCACGTCACGCTGTCGACCGGCACCGAGGTCATGGACGGCGCGCGGCGCGACAACGTCTTCCCGGACGGTCAGGTCAATCCCGGGCGCTACGTGTACCTCGAGGTCCGAGACACCGGCCACGGCATGGACCCGGCGCAGATCCCGCGCATCTTCGACCCGTTCTACACGACGAAATTCCAGGGGCGCGGCCTCGGCCTCGCCGCGGTGCTCGGGATCGTGCGCGGCCACGAGGGTGCGATCCGCGTCGACTCGGTGCGCGGCGTCGGCTCGACGTTCCGCCTCCTCCTGCCCGCGCGCGAGCCGACCGCCGTGGCGGCCGTCCCGAGGCCGACGCCGAGCGTTCCGCGCCTCGGCGACGGCGCCGTGGTCCTGGTCGTCGATGACGAGCCGATCGTTCGCAAGGTCTCGCAGCGGATCCTCGAGCGCACGGGCTACAAGGTGCTGCTCGCCGCGAACGGCCACGAAGCGCTGCGGCTCGTCGCCGAGCGCGGCGACGAGATCGCCGTCGTCCTCCTCGACCTGACGATGCCCGAGCTGAGCGGCGAGGAGACGTTCGAGATGCTCCGCGAGCGCAGCCCGAAGCTGCCGGTCGTGATCACCAGCGGTTACTCCAAGGAGACGAGCGCGCACCTCGCGGCGCGCGGCCTGGCCGGCTTCCTCGAGAAGCCGTACTCGGCCGTCGAGCTCGTCGAGATCATCCAACGCGTCGTGCGACCGAAGCAGCTCTAACGGCCTCTGCGCGCAGGGGCCGCGCGCTCACCACCGCTCGACGCGCCACCCTCGACGCCGCGCGAGGCGCCGCAGGCGCGCGTCGGGGTTGACGCACACCGGCTCGCGCACGCGCTCGAGGAGCGGCAAATCCGTCAGCGAGTCGGAGTAGAACGTCGCCTCCGCGAGCGTGAAGCCGAGCGTGTCGGCGAGGCGCTGCGCACGGAGCACCTTGCCCTCGCCGTAGCAGAGCGGCGGCACGAAGCGCCCGGTGAAGAGCCCGTCGGGCGTGACCTCCAGATCGCTCGCCACGACGTGCTCGATGCCGAGGTGCCTGGCGACGGGGCGCGCGCCGTACGGCGTCGCGCCGGTCACGATGGCGACGATGTCGCCCGCGGCCCGGTGGCGAGCCACCGCCTCGCGCCCGAGCGAGCACACGTGCTCCTCGACGTGCGACGCGAAGAACGCCTCGCACTTGTCGGCGAGCGCGGTCTCCTTCGTCCCCTCGAACTGGCGCAGCGCCTTGGCGGCGACCGCCGGCGCGTCGACGACGCCGAGCGTGTACTGCGTCACCCAGTAGAGCGCGCGGAGGAGATCGCGCCACGTCGCCTCGCCGCGCTCGCGCTGGTAGCGGACGAACAGCGTCGCCGTCTCCCTTCGCACGAGCGTGCGGTCCATGTCGAAGAGCGCGCCGCGCGTCATGTCAGTAGACGCCGTAGCCGCGACCGAGGGCCTCGGAGAAGACGTTGCACATCGCGTGGAAGAGGACGCCCGCGCCGACGCCGCCGGTGCGCGCGCGCAGCCACCCGAAGAGCAGCGCCGGGAAGAACACGGCGAGCCGCGCCGGCTCGTGGATCGTCGCGAGGTGGCCGACCGCGAAGACGGCGCTCGCGACGAGGACCCCCGGCCCCAGGTTGGCGCCGAGCACGCGCGCGCGCGGCGACCACACCTCGTCGAGGCGCGACTGCAGGTAGCCGCGGTAGAACGCCTCTTCGGGCAGCGCGATGAGGACGACCTGGCCGAACGCGTCGTTCGCGAACGCGCGCGGGGTCAAGGTCAGGTGGAAGTGCGCGCCGGGGTGCCACCACCACCGCCAGCCGAAGGCGAACGGAACGAACGTGAGCGCGGCGAGCGCGAGCGCCCACGCGAGCGCGGGCAACATCGCGCGCGCGGCGCCGCGGAGATCGAGCTCGCCGGGGATGACGAGGCCGCCGAAATCGAGGCCGGCCGCCCGAACGCGCGCGTCGTCGCGCCGCCACACCATCGCCCAGGTGGCGCCGAGGAAGAGGAAGCCCACCGCCGTCGCGACGTACGCGTCGGGCGCGAACGCGCTCGCGGCGGTGACGGCGGCGGTGACGAGCGCCGCCGTGCCGAGGGCCTCGACGAGGGCGCGCTTTCGTTCGGGCTCCACGCGGCCGACCGCTACTTGCAGAGCACGCGCGCGGCGTACGCCTCGAAGTGCCTCTCCTCGTTGTCCTGCCACGCGAGGAGCCACTCGCCCTTTTTCTTGCCGCCCGCGAGCGACGGGCGCGGCGCGTCACCCGACGCGCGCGTGAGGATGCTGATGCCGCTCGTGTCGGGCACGTCGCGCGTGAGGATGCGCATCCGCACGCGCCCCTGCTCGTAATACGCGACGGCGACCTGCCCCTCGGAGACGGCGAGCGACGGCCGCCCGCCGTTCGGCGCGAGGCGCTTGTGCCACATGAGGTTGCCTTTGACCGGGTCGATGAGCGCGGCGTACGCGCCGCCCTCCTTGGCTTCGGCGTGCCACGCGAGGAAGCAGCCCTCGTTGCCGCACGCGATCGACGGCGCGTCGCCGGACACCTTGTCCTCGCTCATCGTCTTGACGTCGCCGATGAGGCGGTCACGCCGCGACGCGCCCCCGCTCGCGTCGTCGAGGCCCTTCTTGAGCTCCGGCGCCGACAGCGGGATGCGAATGCGCTCGATGGTGTGCTGGGTGTCGCGTTCGAGCTTGTAGGCGACGTAGATCGCGTTGGACGCGATCGCGATGCTCGGCAGGCGCAGCTGCGGCAGGCGCGAGCGGATGGGCGCGAAGTCGGTCGCGCGGATCTCGGGGCCGAGCGGCTCGAGCTCCGGGCTCAGGTGGCGGAGGAAAAGATCGTCACCGTCCTTGTCGCGATCGTCTTCCCACGCGACCCAGAAGCCGTCCGGCCCGCGGTCCATCACCGGCCACGCCGCCTTGCTCGCGCGCGACGCGCCGACGAGCACGCTCGGCCCCGCGATGCGGCCATCGGCGTCGAGCCAGCGGACGCGCACGCCGGCCTCGCGGCCGCTCTTGTCCCAGTAGAGGAGGAGCGTGCGATCGCCGAGCGCGAGCAGCTGCGGGCGCTCGACGTCGTCCGCCTCGGGCGTGAGGTCGCGCGGGCGCGATAGCGGCTTGCCGTTCGCGTCGATGACGACGGAGTACGCGTGATCGTGCCCGGCCTGCTCGTGATCGTCGGTCCAAGCGACGATGGCGCCCTTGGCGCTCGCCGCGATCGAGGGGCGCGCCGCGTTGCGCTCGATGCCGAGGCGCGGGCGCGAGAGCGCGGCGACGGAGCAGGGCCCCTGAGCCTTCGCCGCCGCGTCGATCTGCGCGGACAGCCCGCGCGCCGCGCCGCCCGCGCCGACGTCGCCGGCCTCCTTCAGCTTCTTCTGCGCGCCGGCGACGTCCTTCTGCGCGAAGAGCGCGAGGCCCTCGGCGAGCAGCGGCGCCCACTTCGGCTCTTCGCCCACTGGGAGCGGCAGTCCGTTCGGACCCGACGCCGCGGCCGACGCCGACGACATCACGGTCGGCGTGAAGACTTGAGGCCGGAGGTGCTTCATCCACACGAAGAACGCCGTGCCCATCGCCACGGCGAGCGCGAGCGACGAGAGCGCGTACCGCAGGGCGCTCGGCCGCGGATGCGCGCCGGACTCCGACCCCGCCGGCACCTCGACGGGCGCGCCGTTGGCATTGACGAGCGGGATGGGGCTCGACCCGCGCGG
>JAYVXL010000370.1:0-18458 GCA_043785185.1 Myxococcales bacterium | reverse complement strand
CGTCCGGGCATTCTTCTTGCGGTGCGTGCCCGCTCTCGAGGACCTCGAAGCGCGCGCCGCGAAGCTCGCGCGAGAGGCGGCGCCCGTCGGAGATTGGCGCGCAGCGATCGCCGCGGCCCCAAATGACGAGCGCGGGCACCGTCACCCGGGGCACCTGGGCGACGATCGCGCGCGTGTCGAGGAGTGCCTGCGTGGTGGCGAACGCGGCCTCGCGCGCCGCCGGCGCGTTGAACAAATCGAAGTGCGCGTCCACGCGCTCCCATGGCGGCTCCGGCGTGCCGTACACCTGATCGCGGAAGAACCGCCGAAACATCGCGCGCCCGTAGAGCTGCTTGAACGCGACCGGGCCGACGACCGGGATCGCCGCGACGCGTGACATGAAGCCGAGGCGCGCGGAGTAGACGTGCGGTCCGACGAGCGCGAGCCGATCGACGAGCGCCGGGTGGTTCGCCGCGAGGGTAAGCCCGATCGCGCCGCCGAGCCCGTGCCCGCAGACTGCCGCCCGGCTCAGACCGAGCGCCGCGAGCACGTCGGCCAGCGAGTCGGCGAACGCTTCGAAGCCGTAGGCGTAGCGCGCGGGCGAGGGCTTCTCACTGTCGCCGAAGCCCGGCAAGTCCGGAGCGATGACGCGAAACTGCCGCGCGAGCGCCGGCGTGACGTCCTCCCACGTCCGCTGGCTCGACAGGTACCCATGCACGAGGAGCAGGGGCGGACCGCTCCCCGCTTCCACGAAACGCACGCGGGTGCCTCGCGCGTTCACGTCGCGGGTCACCGGTTCGAAGCGCGCAGGAGCGGCCAAAGCGGCCTCAGCATAAGAGCCCCGGGGCGGCTGTCGCAAGCGGCGGCCCGGCGGCGCCCGATCTGCGTGCAGGGTACACGCAACCCGGCGCGGCTCGTGCCGATGGGAGGGAGTGAGAGCCAGTCAAGGTGACGAGGTCAGCCGCGTGGTCGGGACACACTGCGCGCTTCGATACGAGCTCCTCGAGCGCATTGGCGCCGGGGGGAGCGGCACGGTCTACCGGGCGCGCGAGCTGGGCTCGTCGTTCCCGAAGGAGGTGTGCGTCAAGCGGCTCTCGCGCTTGTGCGACGGCGCCGTCCGCGACCTGCGCGAGGAGGCCCGGCTGCTCGCCCGCGTCCGGCACGCGAACGTCGCCTCGCTCCTCGCCATGGGGCAAGACGGGGACGGGACGCCGTTCCTGGTGCTGGAGCTCGTGCGCGGCCCCAACCTCCGTGCGCTCAGCCGGGCGGCCGTCGCCGCCGACATCGCGCCAGATCGTGCGTACCTCCCCGAGCGACTCGCGGTGCACGTCGCGTGCGCCGTTCTGCGGGGGCTCGCGGCCGTGCAGCGCACGCTCCCCGGGCTGGTCCATCGCGATGTCACGCCGACCAACATCCTCGTTTCGAACGAAGGTGAGGTGAAGCTCACGGACTTCGGCATCGCGCTGTCAACCGATCGCGGGCGCTGGACGCGGCCGAGCCTCGTCAAAGGCAAGCTCGGGTACGTGGCCCCCGAGCAGGCCCGCGGCCAAGCCCTCGACACCCGAGCGGACCTCTTCGCGGTCGGTGTGGTCCTCTACGAGCTCCTCGCGCGGCGCCGCCCGTGGCGCGCCACGTCGCCCCTCGACGAGCTACGCGCGATCGAGCGCGGCGACCTCGTTTCACTTAGCGAACTGCGTCCGGATTTGGATTTCGGCTTGGTGCAGGCCGTCGAGAGGTGTTTAGAGTTGCACTCACATGATCGTTATGCGTGCGCCGACGACGCCCTCCGTGCGCTGGCGCCCTACAGTGCAGGCGATCTCGCATCCCTTCGAATTTCCGCGCTTCTCAGGGAGCTCCACGCGCGCCGTGCTGCAGGGGTCGCGCGATGATCCCGCGCCGAAAACGACCCACGAGGGGTGACATTATTTGTCACGTATACGATCTAAGCTCGCGAGAGCAGTTCCATAATGGAACAACACAAAAAAAACGCCGAAGAGCCGTTGACCGTCGTCTTTTGAATAGAATACATTCAAAAGCGTCAGAACATGGCGCCGATCGCCCTCTCCCAGAGGAGCAAGATCAGGCGAACCTGCGTTACACGCGCGTGCAGGAGCTGCGGATGGTGCAGGCAGACGCATTCTCGGACGACGAGCTCGCGCGACTCGAGCGCGAGCACCCCAAGGGGCTCTCGTCGGACGAGATCGTCGAGTGCTTCACTCTCAAGGGAATCAAATTTACGGAGGCGACGCTCAGGAAGTACGTCCAGCAGGGACTCTTACCGCGCAGCGTTCGCGTTGGTTTGAAGGGCAGACATCGCGGTTCGCAGGGGATGTATCCCGCCACCGTCATCCGCAGAATTCAGCGGCTGAAGGCGATGATGTCCGAGTACACGATCGAGCAGATTCAGAAGGAGTTTCTCTTCGTGAGGGGCGATGTGGAGGAGCTCGAGAGAAATCTCGAGCGGATTTTCTCCGCGTTCGCCGGTGCGACGAAGTCGGGTCGCGACGGAGAGGTGGCCACGCGCGCGCTTCAGAGAGAGCTGGCGGAAGCCAGGTCGCTCGCAGCGGAGCTCGTGGCGAAGATCACGGGCGTAGAGACGAGGCTAACCATGCAGGCTCGCCTGCAGCGGGAAGCCATGTAGCTGGGACGAACTGCGTTGGCGCTGGCCGTTGCCGCGTCGTCGACGAAGTCGTTTCAAAAGAAGTGGCCGTGGCGACGTGTGGGTGAGGCGACCCTCACGTTCGTCCGCAGGGAGATCTTTGCCGGGTGCTCGCGGGACGAGCGCACGGTGACGATCCACTCGGGAGGACCAGAATGGACGCGAAGCACGTTCCGGGGACGGAAGAAGAAGAGACGACGACGGAGCCGGTGATGGCGACCGAGACGGAGGGAGCCCTCGCGCTCGCTCCGAGCCTCGATTCGCCGGAGACCGAGCACGTCACGCGTGAGCAGCGCCGGTCGCGCCGCAAGCGCGACGTGCGCGCGCGCACGATCAGCGTGAAGCGCATGACGAAGCGCGAGCTCGAGCTCGGTCGTCTCCTCTACCCGGACGCGCCCGTCGACAAGCCGCAAACGCGCGCGGAGTGCGCGAACGGCGAGCGGCCTTGCCCCTTCGTCTCGTGCAAGCACCACCTCTACCTGGACGTGTCGGCAAAGACCGGCGCGATCAAGCTGAACTTCCCCGACCTCGAGGTCTGGGAAATGACCGAGACCTGCGCGCTCGACGTCGCCGACCGCGGCGGCACGACGCTCGAAGAGGTCGGCGCGATCATGAACCTCACCCGCGAGCGCATTCGTCAGGTCGAAGTGAAGGGCCTCGCGAAGCTCGAGGCGCTCAAGGACATGAGCGCGCTCCGCGATTATGTGGACGAGGGGCCGGTCGGCAAGCGCCGCCTCCCGGTCTTGACGCGTCCGGTCGTCGTCGAGGAAGACGAGGAGGAGGAGGCCGAGGCCGAGGCCGAAGAGACGACCGCGAAGGTCCCCGCGCCCGCCGACGACGAGTTCGACGTCGAGGAGTTCGCGAGCGCCGAGCTCGACGACTGATCTTCGCCCGATCGGCGCTCGCTTTCGCGCCAATTCAGCCGTTTTCTCGCTCCACCGACGCCCCGCGCGGCCACGCCGCTCGGGGCGTCGTGCATTGACGGCCCAGGGTGGTCGCGGTACCCGAGCGCCATGGCTCAAAGGACCGCGCTCATCTCCGTCAGCGACAAGACCGGCCTCTTCCCGTTCGCGCGCGCGCTCGCGAAGCAGGGCGTGAAGATCCTCTCGAGCGGCGGAACCGCGAAGGCCCTCGCCGACGAGGGAATCGAGGTCGAGACCGTCGAGTCGTATACCGGCTCGCCGGAGGTCATGGGAGGCCGCGTGAAGACGCTTCATCCGCGCGTGCACGGCGGCATCCTCTCGCGCGGCGAGGTCGACAAGAAGGACCTCGAGAAGCTCGGCGGGCGGGAGATTGATCTCGTCATCGTGAACCTCTACCCGTTCGAAAAAACCGTTGCGGCGCCGGGCTCTACCCACGAGCACATCATCGAGAACATCGACATCGGCGGTCCCTCGATGGTCCGCTCGGCGGCGAAGAACCACGCGCGCGTCGCGGTCGTCTGCGACCCCGCGGACTATGATCGCGTGGCCAAGGAGCTCACGGAGACGGGTGACGTCTCTGGCGCGACGCGCGCGGAGCTAGCGGCCAAGGCCTTCGCGCACACCGCGGCGTACGACGCGGCGATCAGCGGCTACCTCTCGGCCCACCAGCCGGACGGCACGCGCGCCCAGTTCCCGGGCTACCTGACGCTCCCGTACGAGCGCGCGTACGGGCTGCGCTACGGCGAGAACCCGCACCAGCAGGGCGCATTTTACATTGAAAAGAACGCCGCGCCCGGCTCGCTTGCGCGCGCGGAGAGCGTCGGCGCCGGCGGCAAGGAGCTCAGCTTCAACAACCTCGTGGACGTCGAGGCCGCCCTCGACGCGGTGCGCGAGTTCGACAAGCCCGCCGCCGTGGTCGTGAAGCACACCAACCCGTGCGGAGTGGCGGTGGCGGCGGGGCTCGCCGACGCGTACAAGACCGCGCGCGACGCCGACGCGCTCTCCGCGTTCGGCGGGATCGTCGCGCTCAACCGCGAGGTCGACGAGGCGACCGCGCGCTTGCTCGCCGAGACGTTCCTCGAGTGCGTCGTCGCGCCGAGTTACGCGCCCGCCGCGCTCGCGGTGCTGCGCGCGAAGAAGAACCTCCGGCTCCTCGCGACGGGCGCGTGGCTTACGGCCGACCACGCCTCGCTCCAGTACAAGCGCGTCGGCGGCGGGCTCGTCGTGCAGACCCGCGACGCGACCGGGCCCGGCGAGGTGAGCGGCGGCAAGGTCGTGAGCGCCCGCCCGCCGACGGACGAAGAGCGGAAAGCGCTGGAGTTCTCCTGGCGAGTTTGCAAACACGTGAAGTCGAACGCCATCGTCCTTGCGCAAGGGGAGCGCACCGTCGGCGTCGGCGCCGGGCAAATGTCGCGCGTCGTCAGCGTGCAAATCGCGGTTGAAAAGGCGGGGCCGCTCGCGAAGGGGAGCGTGCTCTCTTCGGATGCATTCTTTCCGTTCCCCGATGGCGTCGAGACGGCGGCGAAGGCCGGCATCACGGCGATCGCGCAGCCGGGCGGCAGCGTGAAGGATCCCGACGTGATCGCGGCGGCAAACGCGCACGATGTCGCCATGATCTTTACCGGAGCGCGGCACTTCCGGCACTGACTCGAGCCAAACGAGGCGAGAAGGGCCGCCGCCGCGTCTCGGATGACGTTGGCGCTCCGCACGGACACGCTCTGAAGCCGTGCGCCCGCCGCGGAGGTCCGCGCCCCGCCGTTCGACTCGCCACTTAGTTGGCCCAGCGGTTCAATATCTGGATAGTGGGCCAACCACGGGAGGCGTGCCATGGCCGCGATGGAAGAGGGCTGCAGCGTTTGCGGCCGTACGTTCGAGGTGCAGTTCCGCTACCAAATGGAGGAGCGGGACGGAGGCTTCGCCTTTTACTGCTCGCAGGATTGCCACGGCAAGGCGGTCCGCGGCGAGACGTCGGGCGGCGCGACCTGCGACGCCTGCAGCAAGCGCTTCGCCGTCGAGCTCGTCTCGCAGGTGGTTCGCGTGCAGGGGCAGCGTCGCTACGCGTGCTCGGACCCGTGCCGGACGCAGCTGCTCGCCGAAGCGGGCGGCGCGCGGCTCGGCGCGATGATGGCGCCGTCGCTCGCGGGGGCGGCGCCCACGACGTCGACGCCGATCGCGACGCCTACCGCGGCGCCGACCGCGACCTTGACCGCGGTGCCGACCGCGCCCCCGCTCTCGCCGCCGATTTCCACGCGCGCGGCGATCGCCGCGGCGCCCTCCGCGTCGATCACCGGCGGCGCGCCGCCGCCCCGGGCGCCCGCGCCGCGTCGCAAGGTGCACGGTCCGCGCCGCCTCGCCGTCTTCAATCACAAGGGCGGCACCGGCAAGACGACCACCACCGTCAGCATCGCCGCCGGCCTCGCCGCCGAGGGCCTGAAGGTCCTGCTCGTCGACACCGACTCGCAAGGAAACGTCGGCGTCTCGCTCGGCGTGAAGGCCGAAAAGTCGCTCTACCACGTGCTCGTCATGGGGCTCCGGCCCTCCGACGTCGCCATCACGGTGCGGCCGAACCTCGACCTCGTCGCGTCCAACGAGACGCTCGCCGCGGCGGAGCTCTACCTCGCCGGACGTCAGAACCGGGATCGCATCCTGCAGCAGCGCCTCGCGTCGGCGTGCGACGGCTACGACGTGGTCGTCCTCGACTGCTCGCCGTCGCTGTCGCTCATGAACCAGAACGCGCTCGTCTTCGCCGACGGGATCCTGGTGCCCGTCGCGTGCGATTTCCTCTCGCTCGTCGGGGTGCGTCAGGTCATCAAGACCGTGAAGAACGTGAACAGCCTGCTCCACCACCCCGTCGAGATCTACGGGGTGCTTCCGACGTTCTACGACGCCCGCGCGCGCATCTGCCGCGACGCGGTGGACACGATGCGGCAGCACTTCGGCGACCGCTGCATGAGCCCGATCCGCTCGACCATCAAGATCAAAGAGGCCCCCGCGCAGGGCAAGACGATCTTCGAGTACGCGGCCGACTCGAACGCGGCGGCGGATTACCGGCGCGTCGTTCGGCGGTTCATCGACGGCGCGGAGGAGGGCGGCGCGACGAGCGCGCCCGAGCTCGACGAGGCCGAGGAGGCGAGGGCGACCGCGTGAAGACTCTCATTGAAACGACCTGGACGAATCGCGGAGGACTCGATGGCTGCGCGTGATGAAGGAGCAGGGCTCGGTGCGGCTCGGGTGCTCGATGGCGACGAGGTGCAGGGCGTGCTCTCGGGCACGTTCTACACACCGCGCGGCGAGTCGCCGAAGCCGTCCCCGAAGGCGGTGGCCGAGAAGCCGACTCACTACAAGGTGATTTGCATCTCGATGTACACCAAGGATCTCGACCGGCTCGACGGCCTCGTCGACGAGCTCAAGGCCCGCGGCCTCACGAAGGCCAACCGCAGCGCGCTCATTCGGGCGGCGCTCGATCAGCTGGATCTCGACAAAGTTCCGCGCGGGCTCTGAGCTCGCACGCCGCCCAGAACGCGCCCAGGTCGGCGGGGAGGGGCGCCGCGATCTCGAGCGCGTGTCCCGTGATCGGATGCGCGAGTCGCAGGCGCGAAGCGTGGAGCGCGTGCCGCGGGAGCTCGAGGAGCGCCACGTCGGCCGGCGTCAGCTCGCCGTCGACGCCGCGCGCGAAGAGCTCTTCGTCGGGGCCGTAGAGCTTGTCGCCGACGATCGGCGTGCCGAGGGCGAAGGCGAGGTGCACGCGGATCTGGTGCTGCCGCCCGGTCTCGAGCTCGCAGCGGACCTTGGCGTAGGTGCGGTCCGCGCCCGCGCCCGCCAGCCGCGCGACGCCGAGGACCTCGAAGCGCGTCGCGGCGCGCAGCGCGTCCGGGCCGTCGGAGAGGCGCATCTTCACGCGGAAGGCGTTCTTCGCGTCGAGCTCCATGCCGCGCGCCACGCGGAACTCGCGGTCGCCGGTGTCGTCCTTGGGCACTCCCCACGTGATCGCGGTGTACGACTTCTCCACGTCCTCGCGCAGCTCGAACGCGCGCTTGAGGGCGCGGTCGCACTCCGGCGTCTTCGAGACGAGGAGGACGCCGCTCGTCTCGCGGTCGAGCCGGTGGCCGAGCGACAGAAACCCGCCCGGGCGCGCCGCGTGGAGGAGCTTGATGAGCGTGTTCTTGTGGTACCGGGCGCTCGGGTGGACAGGCAGGTTCGCGGGCTTGTCGACGGCGAGCAGATCATCGTCCTCATAAAGGACGTCGATGTTCGTCGGAACCGGATCCTCGTCCCAAGGCGCGCGCCAGAGGAAGATCTGTTGCTCGCTCCGGACGCGATCGTTCGGCTTGAGACGCCGCCCGTCCTCCGAGTACGCGCTCACGCGGATGATCCACTGCGTCCGCGTGCGGCTGGTGCGTTTCAGCTGATCGCGCAGGAATACGTCGAGGCGCTGGCCGTCGACCTCGGGCGGCACCCGGAAGATGCTCACGACCGACCCCTCCGCCACCCCCTCCGGGCGGACGAGCTCGAGCCTCTCGGTGCCCCGAACGCGCGTCACGGCGCTGAGAATGCTTCGTTTGCCCCATCGGTGCAAACCCCGGCCCGCCCGGGGCCCCACGAGGAAACACTTTGTGCGGGCGCCTCGTGCTACTAGACCGGGCCCGTGGAGATCCTCTTCGTTTCGACCGAGCTTGCGCCGTTCGTGAAGGTCGGCGGGCTCGCCGACGTGGCCGCCGCGCTGCCGAAGGCCCTCCGCGGCCTCGGCCACAAGGTCACGATCGTCGCGCCGCGCTTCCCTGAGTTCGAGGAGTCGGGCCTCCTCGTCGCGCGGAGGCTGACGCCTCTCAGCGTGCAGCTCGGGGGCAAGGCCTTCGAGATCACGATGTACGACGGGCGCCTGCCGTCGCAGGTCGAGCTCGTCCTCGTCGACGTGCCCGGCATGTACGACCGCGGCGGCATCTACGGGAGAGGCCACGAGGACTTCGCGGACAACGCCATCCGCTTCGCGCTCCTGTCGCGAGCGGCGGTCGAAATCGCCAAGGCGCGCGCCCTCGCCGGCGCGCCGTACGACGTGATTCACTGCAACGATTGGCCGACGGCGCTCGTCCCTGTCTACAAGAAGGAGGCGGCCGAGTCCGTCCCCGCGCTCGCCGCGACGAAGACGGTGCTCACGGTGCACAACGTCGCGCATCAGGGGGTCTTCCCGCGCGAGGTCGTCCCGACGCTGGGCCTCGGCTGGGAGCACTTCACGATCGAGGGGCTCGAGTTCTACGGCAAGGCGAACCTGCTCAAGCTCGGCGTCGTCACCGCCGACGCGGTCACCACCGTCAGCCCGACGTACGCGCGCGAGATCGCGAGCACGGCGGGTCACGGCCTCGAGGGCGTGCTCGCGGCGCGAGGCAGCTCGCTCGTCGGCATCGCCAATGGCGTCGACAACGCGGTGTGGAACCCGGCGACGGACGCGGCGCTCGCTGGGCGCTTCGACGCCGAGGACGCCGCGAACAAGACCCGGTGCCGGGGCGCGCTGCAGCGCGAGCTCGGCCTGCCGCTCGACACGGGCGTGCCGATCCTCCTCAGCGTCGGCCGCCTCGTCGCGCAGAAGGGCACCGATCTCGTCGCCGCCGCGATCCCGCGCCTGCTCCGCGCGACCGACGCGCAGATCATCGTCTGCGGCGAAGGCGACGACGCGCTCGCCGCCGCGCTCGGCGACGCCGCCAAGAAGAGCGACGGTCGCGCCGTCTTCGTGCGCGGCGCCAGCGAGCAGCTCGTGCACCGCGCGTTCGCGGCGGCCGATCTCGTGCTCGTGCCGAGCCGCTTCGAGCCGTGCGGCCTCGTGCAGCTCTACGCGCACCGCTACGGCGCGCTGCCCGTCGCGCACGCCACCGGCGGCCTCGTCGACACCGTCGTCGACTGCGACGCGAAGCTCGAGACCGGGACCGGCTTCCTCTTCCAGGAGGACACGGTCGAGGCGCTCGTCGGCGCGACGGAGCGCGGCATCGCGGCGCACGCGTCGCCGCGCTGGCCGCAGCTCGTTCGCCGCGTCATGCGGCTCGACCGGGGCTGGGAGCGCCCGGCGCGCCAGTACGAGCAGGTCTACCGCGCCGCGGCGAAGTAGCGCTCCGCCTGGGGCGGCGCGAGCGCGGACGGCCGCGTAAGCTTCCCGAGCGATGGACACCTTCCCATGGGAGCGGCGCCGCGAGCTCGGCGTGGGGCGCGCCTTCGCCCAGACCCTGACGCTCTCGATCCGCGCGCCGCGCCGCTTCTACGCGCTCGCGCCGGCGCACGCATCCTACTGGCCGGCGATCGTCTACGGCCTCGCGTTCGAGCTCGTGGTGTCGCTCGCGACGTTCGCGCACGACGTAACCGTCGGTCAGGCGGAGACCGCGCGCGCGCTAAGCCCGTACTATCCGCAGCTCGACGCGCTCCTCCCGGGCGCCCACGAGCAGCTCGAGGCGCTCCAGCGCGGGGCGGCGATCGGCTCGCTCGTCACGGCGCCGCTCTCGTACCTCTTCGAGCTCTACGCGACGGCGGCGCTCACGTGGGTCGGGCTTCGCCTCGCGCGCGGCCTGCGTACGCCGTTCGGGCACATCGTCCGGCTGCTCGCGTACGCGAGCTGGGTGCGGCTCTTCGGCCTCCTCGGCGTCACCGGCGAGCTCGCGCTCTCCGCGCTCGGCGCGCTGCTCACGCTCGGGTTCGCTTCGTACGCGTGGGTCGTGCTCGTCCGCGCGTCGCAGGGGATCGACGGCCGTACTGTGATCGTCGCGTCGCTCTTCAGCACGCTCGCGCTCGTGACGGTGGGCTGCGTGTGCGCCGTCCCGCCGGCGGTCGCGGCCCTGGCGATGCTCGCCGCAAAGCTCGCGCCGTAGCGCCGCCGTTCACTTCGGCGCGCGCACGACGCGGTGGGTGCCGTCGACGACGCGGAGCGCCTTGGCGAGCCACGACGCGCGCAGCGCGACGCGCGCGAGAACGACGAGCTGGTGCATCAACGCGAGGGCCAAGAACGCCGCGACGCCTCGGCCGGCGAGCCTCGCGGAGAGCGCGGCGGCCATCACGACGGGGAGCCACCCGATGGCGAGACGCCAGCCCCATGACCAGAGGAGGCCGACCCAGCCACGCCGAAGGGCGTTCGCGGCCAGGCGCGCCGCGCGGAGCGGCCCGACGTCGAACCGGATCGCCGCCGTCCGCGCGACGTCGTGCAGCACGCCGGCGCTCGCCACGAGCGCGCCGAAGAGGAGGAAGACGACGATGCCCAGCTGCTGCGCGCGCGCCTCGCCCAGGCTGGTCGTGGTGCTCTCCGCGATGGCCCCCGCCGCCAGCACGCCGCCGACGAGGATGAGCAGCTGCGCGAGCCCGAGCGCGAGCATCAGCGCGAAGAGGCGAGGAAACATCGCCCACGCGCGCGCGAGGGAGGCCACGAGCGGGGGCGCGCGGCGGCTCGGTGTCGCGTGGGCGATCTGGACGACGAGCAGCGCGAGCGGGAAGAGCCCGAGGACGACGCCGACGCCGAGGAGCGGCGACACGTGCGCGCCGAGCGCGCTCATGACGGGCCGCGCGCGCGCGAGGAGATCCATGAGCGCCAACGCCCCCGGGCGAAAGAGCGCCGCGTCCCCTTGCGGGTGGCCGCCGTAGACGCCCTCGACGTACGCGCCCGCCGGCCAGGCGAGCAGCGCGGCGAGGAGCAGCTCGTACCCCCAGAGGAGCGCGATCGCCGCCGGCCTGCGTCGCGCGCGCATCGCGGCGGTCGCGAGGAGCACCATGCGGTCCTTCGCCGGCGTCGGCGGCGCGGGCGTGAGCGGGGCGGCGTCGGGCGTCGGGAGGTCGAGGCTCACGGCAGCACCGCCTGCAGCGCGAGCTCGGCCCAGTAGACGAGCTTCTCCGTCGTCCGGCGGGTCGCGCCGCGCGACGCGCGGGACGCGAGCGCGAAGTTGTTGGTTCGAAGCTGATCGATCGTGACGCGCTCGTCGGGGTCGACGACGGCGCCGCGCAGCGGCGACGCGCCGGCGAACGGGATCCGCGCCCCGTCACCCTCGCCGCTCCAGCGAACGCGCTGGCGCGTGCCGTCCTCCAGCGTGAGCTCGACCTCGACCGGAAACGTGAGCGTGCCGCGGCGGGTGACGAGCACCCAACCCTCGTACGCGTCCGCCGCCTTGCCCTGACCGACCGTCTCGCGCCGGCCGTCCTTGTCGAAGACGCCGGCGGCGTCGCGCACCGGCTTCGAGCGCACGTCGGTGACGACGTAGTCGACCCAGCCCTTCTCGAAGTAGGCGGTGCGCAACGACGCCGCGGCCGCGGGGCCCATCGCCTCCGCAAAGGCCGCGAACAGATCGTCGGGCGTAGGGTGCTCGAAGCGACCCTTGCGCGCGTAGCGCCCGAGCGCACGAAAGACCGGCGCGTCGCCGTACACGCGGCGCATCGTCTCGAGCACCGCCGATGTGCGCAGGTAAACGAGCGCGCCGTAGTCGCCGCCGCTCGCGAAGTCGGCCGCCGGCTGCGCGACCCGCTCGTCGTGCGCCGCGAGGCTGCTCACGACGCCGTGGATCGACGACAGCGACGCCGTCAGCCCGAAGATGTCGACGATGCTCCCGGGCCCTCGCCACGTCGCGAGCATGTCCTGCTCGGCGAACGAGTTGAGGCCCTCGTCGAGGAAGGGCCAGTCGTGCTCGTTCGTGGCGATGAGGCCGTAAAAGTACTGGTGTCCGTACTCGTGAATCGTGACCTGCTCGGCCGAGAGGATTCCCGGCGGCGCGTACCACGGGCCGCCCGTCGTGATGAGCGTCGGGTACTCCATTCCGCCAGCCTCGGGCGCCGCGGACGGCGGGTGGACGACGGTCAAGACCGCGTAAGGGTAGCGGCCGTAGCGACGGTCGAAGTACGGCATGCACTCCCGCAGCGCGGACAGCTCGCGCTTGGCCGCGACGCGGTAGCCGGGCGGGTAGAGGAGCGTGACCTGCACGCCGTCGATCGGCTCCGTCGCCGTCTGCCACTGATCCCACGCCGTCCACGCGAAGTCGTGCACGTCGGCTTGCACGCGGCGCTCGACGCGGCGCCCCTTCTCGAGGCGCGACTCGACGAGCGGCCCGGTGGCGCCGAGCGTGAAGGCCTGCGGCACGTCGAGCGTCACGTCGTAGGTCCCGAAGTCCGCAAAGAACTCGCTCAGCCGGTGAAACGGGAAGTGGGCCCACCGGCCGTCGGGCTCGAGGCGCGCGAGCTTGGGGAACCACTGCGCGACCATGTGGAACGAGCCCTCGTAGCCGGTTCGCTCGAGGACGGTCGGCAGCTTCGCGTCCCACGCGACGTCGAGCGCCACCGTCTCGCCCGGCGCGATCTCGCGCGGGAGCGGGACCCGCGCGTCCGTCTCGTCCGGATCGTTCGGTCGCGAGAGCTCGGCGCCGCCCCAAATGTCCACGCCGGTGGCGGCATCGACGTCGCGGAGGGCGAGCTTGCGCACGTCGATGTAGCCCCACTCGCGCGGCCGCCCGACGCCGCGGCCGCCCGAGAGCGGCGCGCGGAGAAAGACGCTGCGCTCATTTTTGAACGCGTTCAAGTACAGGTGCAGCCACAGCTCGCGCACCGGCGCGCGGCTCGCGTTTCGCCAGGTGATCGTGCCCTCGCCATGCAACGTATGCGCCGCGGGATCGAGCGTCGCGCGCAGGGTGTAGTTGGCGACGCCGTCGGCGTGGATCGCCATGCTGGCGTCGGTGTCGAAGGGCGAGAGCGCGGGCGAGGGGACAAGTGCGTCGGCGTGCGCCCGCGACTCCAGGACCGCGTCCGCGCCGATCGCGCTGATGGCCGCGACGAGGAGCCACGCGGGCGCTATGCTTTTCTTGGACGTGCGCACGACCATCGAGCTTTCGAAGCTAGCAAGGATCGCCGCGCTTTCGGCGGTCTTTGCCGCGGGCTCGTCCGTGGCCGCGGTGGCGTGCGGGTCGGAGGGCGGAGGGCCGCCGGCGATCGCCCTCGACGAGGCGGGCCCGGGCGGGCCCGACGACGGGTCCGTGCGCGCCGACGGTGCGCTGCCCGCCTTGGACGGCGGCGCCGACGCGGCCGGCGGCGAACGGGTGGTCGTCCTGGGCGGACAGCTCGTGGTCGACGGAACGCCGATGTTCCTCTACGGCGGCGAGCTCCACTACTTCCGCGTCCGCGATCCGGGCTTCGACGCCGAAAAGACGCAGGCGCTCTGGCGGGACTCCCTGGCCAAGATGAAGGCCGCGCACATGAACCTCGTCACCACCTACTTGCCGTGGGACTACCACGCGACGGCGCGCGGCCAGTGGGACTTCAAAGGGGCCCGCGACGTGGACAAATTCTTCGAGCTCGCGTGCGGCGCGGGCATGAAGGTGGTCGCCAAGCCAGGTCCGCTGATCACGTCGGAGTGGCCGCGCGGCTTCGGCACGTACGGCGCCGTCCCCGCGTGGTGGAAAGACGCGTTCCCGGACGCGCTCGCGAAGAAGTCCGACGGCTCGACGTTCACGTTCTCGCCCACCGGCGACGCGTCGCAGTCGCAGCCCACGTACCTCGACCCGCGCTACCTCACGGCGGTGGGCGAGTGGTTCGATCACGCGCTGCCGATCCTGAAAAAGTACATCGACGCGCGCTGCATCGTCGGCGTGCAGGTGGACAACGAGACGAACCTCTACTGGAGTAACCGCTTCGGCGACGTCGACTACAACCCGGTGGCCGTCGCGCACTACCGGAAATTCCTCGCGGCGCGGTACGGCGTGATCGCGGCGCTCAACCTCGCGTACGCCACGCGCTACGCGTCCTTCGACGCCGTCGTGCCGCCGAGCGCGCTGCCCAAGAACGCCGCCGAGAACGTCCCGGCGCGCGACTGGTACGACGCGGGCCTCGCCTACGTCCTCGACTACCTGAAGGTGATCCGCGGCATGTTCGAGGCGCGCGGCATCACCGAGCCGCGCACGCTCTTCTTCACGAACGACTCGCCGTTCGGCGTGCCGACGCGCAACGTGCTCGTGCACGACGGACAGACGAAAAACCAGATCGGCCTCGCCGGGCTCGACCTCTACCCGAAGCAGCTGCCGACGAACGGCGAGCTCAACGATCAGCCGTACCAGGCCGACTACTTCACCAAGCTCTACGCCGGCTCGAACCTCCTCTACACGAAAGACACCGGCGGGCGATTCGCGTGGGGCGCGGAGCTGCAAGGCGGGTTCTACTCGTTCCCGCTCGGCGTGAGGCCCGTCGTGAAGCCGGAGGCGACCGACCAGCTGCTCGCCAAGTCGATAGGTCACGGCCTGAAGGGCGGGAGCTTCTACACGATCCGCGGCGGCCTCAACCTCGACGGCTCGGAGTACGATTTCCAGGCGGCGATCGGCCTCGATGGCGCGCTCCGGCCGCGCTACGACGTGATGAAGAAGTGGGGCGCGCTCCTGTCCGTGTGGGGGCTCGCGCTCGAGGGGAGCGACGAGGTCGAGGACCCGGTCGCCATCGTTCAGGACGCGCGCTACGCCGTCCCCCAGGCCGGGACGAACGACGACGTGCAAGCGATGTACGTGACCGAGTATCCGGGCCTGTTCGGCTGGCTCGCCGAGGCGGGGCTCAATCCCCAGGTCACAGAAGCGCAGACGACGCCCGATCTGTCGGCGTACAAGGTCGTCTTCTTTTTGCTTCCGAAGATCGTGGCAGCGGACACGGCGGCGAAGCTGACGAAGTTCCACGACGGAGGCGGCACGCTCGTCCTCGTCCTCGATCGCGGCACGACGGGGCTCGACGGGGCGGCTTCGCCGGAGGTCCAGCGGCTCGCGGGCCTGTTCGCGGCCGACGCGAACGGCTCGTACGCGTGGCCCGGCTTGCCGCTCCGAAGCGGCGACGCCAACCAGAAGCTCGCCAGCGCCGCGGGCGCAACGCGCACGTACTGGTACGAGACGTTCTGGACGCCCACGGCGCCGTCGTTCACGCCGCTCGTCGTCGAGCGCACCCAGCCGCTCGGGTCGGACGGCAAGGTCGTCGCGTGGGAGGTGACGGGCGACGGCGCGCCGCGCGCGCTTCTCGGCGGCTACTTCTCGAGCATCTACAACGACAGCGCCTACTACGGCGCGGACGCCGCGGACCTCGCGCGCAAGCGCGCCCTCGCGGCGCACCTCGTGACCGCGCTCGGCGGCGTCTCGCCGGCGGTGAGCGCGACGGGCGTGCGCGAGGCCGCGTGGGCGAGGCGCGGCCGCGGAGACAAGGCGCCGACGTTCGTGTTCGTCACGAGCGGGCACGACGCGGCGAGCGTGCACGTCGACGTGCGCGCGCTCGATCGCCTCGGCCTCGCGCCATCCGCGACGTACACGTTGACGGAGGCCCTGAGCGGGGCGGCGCTCGGCGTGCGCACCGGAGCAGCCCTCGCCGCGAGCGGAATTTCCCTGCAAATGGCCGCGTACGGGACCGCCGCAGTCGTTATTCAGCCGTAGCGCGACCTCTGGTAGGCTCGCGCCCATGCGAACCTCCTCTCTTCTCGGCACCCTCGTCTCGGCCTACGCGCTGGCGTTTCTCGCGGCATGCGGCGGAAGCAATCCTCCTCCCAAGGACGAGTCCAACGCCGACAAGAACGCGCGCGAGCAGCACCACGGCGAGTCCATCTCGAAGGTCGCGCCGCCGACGCCGCACACCTGCGGCACGGCCGACAAGGTGCACGCGCACGACATCCACGACGAGGACGGCAGCGAGACGTTCGTGCCCTGCTCGAGCAGCGGCAAGGGCGACTACTCCGGCGCCATCAAGATCGAGACGCTCGACGAGGGCATCCGTATCACCATCAACGCGACCGACGACGAAGTGAAGATGGGCGCGCTCGGCAGCGACGTGAAGAACCGCGACGCCGTCATCGTCTACCCGCGCGGCAAAGGGAGCAAGTCCGTCGAAGTGCCGCTCATGCACACCGCGCACGGCTACACGGGCGACAAGATCGTGCCGTGGGAGGATCTCGGCAAGCTCAACGACGAGGGCACGAAGATCCACGTCGCGATCTTCGACCACGACGCCAAGAGCGGCTCGCACGAGGAGCTCAGCGTCCAGATCGCCGTCTCGACCGGCAAGAGCTGCGAGAAGGCGATGGACGAGAACCCGCAGACGATCGACATGGGCAAGAAGAACAGCAAACCCGACCTCACCAACGAGCAGCTCGGCGCGCCGATGCGAAACAGCACGTTCTTCGGGAAATGCGGGCTCCCCGACAGCGCGAATGCGGACATCTGCGCGGCGGTCAAGCAGGGCAAGGTTCTCGGCGTGTCGGTGAAGGTGACGCCGTCCAACAACCGCGTCGCCGCGTGCATCGACAAGTCGACACGCAAGCTGTCGTTCCCGCAGAGCGACAAGCTGGACGTCGTCAAGCAGCACTTCTGAGAGCGGCTAGAACAGGCCGAGCTGGGAGCCCGGCTTCGGCGGCCTCTCGAAGGTCGTCGCCCGGGGCTCGGGCTTGTCGTCGTGACGGACGAGGAGGCCGAGGCGCGCGGCGGTCGTGTTGAAGAGGGTGGCGATCGCGTCGGCGTAGGGGCCCTCGCCGGACATGCGCGCGCCGAAGCGCGGGTCGTTCAGCTTGCCCGCGCGCGTCTCCCGCACGCGCCGGAGGATGCGCTCGGCGCGGAGCGGCAGGGCGGCGCGCACGCGCCCCTCGAAGACCTCCTTCACCGAGCCGGGCAGCCGCAGGAGCACCATGCCGGCGTGCGCCGCGCCCGCGTCCTTTGCGCGCTCGAGGATCGTCGCGACGTCCGCGTCGTTCAGGCCAGCAATGACGGGCGCCACCATCACGCCCACCGAGACGCCCGCCGCCGCGAGGCGCTCGATCGTCCGCATGCGCCGCGCGGGCGTCGGCACGAACGGCTCGATCGCGCGCGCGTTCGCCTCATCCCAGAACGGGATGCTCACGCTGACGTGGGACCGCGCGACGCGCCCGAGCTGGGCGAGCACGTCGACGTCGCGCTCGACGAGCGCGCTCTTCGTAATGACGCTCGCAGGGTTCTTGTACTCCACGCACACCTCGAGGCACCCGCGCGTCAGTCGGTAGGACGCCTCGAGCGGCTGGTAGCAGTCGGTGACCCCGCTGAAGGCGACGAGCTCACCCTTCCACGAGCGCCGGTCGAACGCCTCGCGGAGGAGCTGGGGCGCCTCGGGCTTCACCACGATCTTGCGGTCGAAGTCCGTCCCCGCGCCCATGCTCAAGTACTCGTGCGACGGGCGCGCGTAGCAGTACGCGCACGCGTGAAAGCAGCCGCGGTACGGGTTGACGCTCCACGTGAACGGGACGTCGGGGCTCGTGTTCTTGGAGAGGATCTCGCGGGTGCGGTCCTCGAGCACGACGAGGTCGGCGTTGGGCACCTCGCCCTCGAGGTACGCGACGTCGGTGGACGCCCAAGGGTTCGGCGGGTTCTCGAGCGGGTGGAGCTTCACTCCTGCGAATATACGGAACGCGCGTTCAGTACGCTAGCCTTTGTCGACGCCGATTCATGACGACGGGCCTCAGGCGTGCGTGTCCACGGTCGGGGTCACGTCGTGGAGCACGAGCACCGGGCACTCACACGCGCGGATGACCTCCTCGGCCACGCTCCCCATGATCGCGCGGCGCAGGCCTTTGCGCCCGTGGGTCCCGAGGATGACGATGTCCGCCTTGGTCTGCGCGGCCACCGCCGCGATCTCCTCCGCGGGCGGACCGTCTCGCAGGATCGTGCGCATCTCGACGCCGCACCCCGTGCGCTTCTGCATCGCCGCGGCGAGGCCGGCCTGCGAGGCCTCGAGGATGCGCGCCGCGACGTCCGCCGACGCGACCAAAGCGCCGTCGGGGAAGCCGTAGATCGGCAGCTCGTACGCGTGCATGAGCGTGATGCGGGCTCCCAGCCTCTTCGCGAAGTCGACCGCGTAGTCGAGGACCCGCTCGCTCCTCGGCGTGAAGTCCACCGGTACGAGGATTTCCTTGATGT
>JAYVXL010000369.1:0-1807 GCA_043785185.1 Myxococcales bacterium | reverse complement strand
TGCCGTCGGCGCGGAGCTTCACGTCGTCGACGACGAGGTACCGCTCGGCGGTGACATCGAGCGCGCCTTCGTCGCCGCGCACGACGAACGGCGCGTAGAGGCCGCGCTCGACCTGCACGTCGCCGCGCACGTGCGGGTGAAACCAAAAGCTCCCGGCGTCGAGCACCTTGAAGCGGTAGTCGAACGACGCGCCGGGCATGATGACCTGCTGCGTCGACATCGAGCCGTCCATCGCGTTGTCGAGGCGGAGGCCGTGCCAGTGCACCGTCGTCGACTCGGGCAGCTCGTTCGTGAAGTGCACGACGACGTCGTCACCCTGGTTCGCGACCAGCATCGGGCCGGGGATCGAGCCCTTGCTGCCGGGGATCGCGAGGTCGCGGTAGGCCCAGACGTCCGCCGATTTTCCGGGCAGGTACTCGACCGTCGTCGGCGCGGCGGCGAGGCTCACCTCGACGACGCGCGGGTCGGGGTTCGTGTCCGTCAGCGTCGCGATGGCATAAGAGTCGGACGGCGGCGCGGGCGCAGGCGCGGCGTCGTTCGCGTGCCCGCCGGAGCACGCGAGGGCCGGCACGCAGAGGACGAGGAGGAGCGCGCGGCGCGTCATAGGCACGCCCCGCAGCTCGCCCAGCCGTGCGGGCCGCTGCCGTCGCACGTGCAGACCTGGAAGTGCGCGCCGCCCGCGCAGTGCTGCGCGCCGAGGTCGCCCGGGCAGATCATGTGCCCGGAGACGTCGTCGACGCACGGCGTGCCGGGGCAGTGCGGCGCGCACTGCCCGGAGAGACAGGCCTCCGGGATCGCGCACGGGCCGCACTCGCGGCCGTCGCACGCGAGGCGCCCGCACACCGCGGCGCCGCACGCGCACGCGGCGTCCGCCTCCGCGCTGGCGTCGCCCGTGGTCGGCGCGTCGAGCGGCGCGGTCGCGTCGTCGTGCGGCAGCGTGGCGTCGCCGCCGTCCGGACCAAGGCTTCCGACGCTCGTGACGCGGGCGCCGCAGCCCGCGACGATGGCGGCGGCGGCGGCGGCAAGGAGAGCGAACGAGGCGAGGCTGCGACGCGGCGAGTTCATGCGGCAAGGGGTAGGTGGAGGAGGCCCCCCTGCGCGATCACAAAATCGAATCGGCCCGTCAGCGGACGAACGGGCGGACGCGGCCGGTCAGCGGACTGCCCGGGAATTGCTTCAGGAACGCCTGGGCTTGGCGCGACGCCGCGGCCTCGTCGCCGCGCGCCGCGAGGGCTTCGATGGCGAGGACGTTGCGCTCTTGGACGAGGACGCCGCGCGGAAAGCGGGCGCGCGCCGCGTCGAGCGTCGCGAGCGCGCCGGAGGGGTCGCCCGCGTGGAGCGCGTCGCGCGCGCGGGCCACGAGCGCCGACTCCTCGCGGAGCGCGTCGGGATCGACGCTCGTCGCCGTCGCGGCGGCGGGCGGCCTGGCGCGCGAGGACGGGCGCGGCGCCGGCGGATCGGCGGGCGCGGAAGCGGGCACCCCCGACGTCGGATCCGACGCGGGCGTCGCGGCGGCGAGCGTCGTGGCAGTGGGCGCGGGCGCGGGCGCGGTGGCCGGAGCTGCGGCCCCAGCCGCGTTCGGCGAAAGCGACGCCGCGGAGGGCGGCGCGGCGAGGCCCGCGGGTGCGTGATGCCGCGCGAAGTTCGCCGCGACGCCCGCGCCGAGGAGGCTCGCGAGCACCGCGCCCGCGATCTTCCCCTTCGCCGCGAGCGAGAGCCCGCTGGCCGCCGCGCCGCCACCGCCGCCCGCCGCTCCGCCGCCGCCCGGCGGAAGACGCCCGACGAGCGCCGCCCACACGGCGCTCTT
>JAYVXL010000368.1:0-6150 GCA_043785185.1 Myxococcales bacterium | reverse complement strand
CGACGCTCATCCGCCTCACGGAGGAGTTCATTCCGTTCAACAAGTTCCTCGGCATGCGCGTCGGCGCCATCCGCAAGGGCTTCGCGCGCCTCGAGATCCCGTTCCGTCCGGAGCTCGTCGGCGATCCGCTGAGGCCGGCGCTCCACGGCGGCGTCCTGAGCACGCTCGCAGACACCGCGGGTGGCATGGCCGTCTGGAGCGGCGTCGACGACGATCGCAGCCGCGTCTCGACGATCGACCTCCGCGTCGACTACCTCCGTCCCGCTCGATTGGAGACGCTCATCGCCGAGGCCACCCTCGTTCGCCTCGGCAGCCGCGTCGGCGTCGCCGACGTTCGCCTCTTCCACGCCTCCGCCGAGTCCGACACGATCGCGACGGGCAAGGGCGTCTACAGCGTGCGTGTCCTGAAGGCGCGGCCCACCATACCGTGAGCGCTCGTGTCTAGTCTTCCTGCGCGCCTCATTGCGGCGTGAAACGCACCGAGTAGCTCACGGTCGTCGTGCCGGTCTTGAGCGGCAGAAAGTCGATCTCCTCGAACGCCCGCGTCATGCATGCGACGAACCCGTCGCCGCGCAGGCGCGAGCGCGGGTGGCTCGCCCTCGCGCGCCCGCCGGTCGCCTCGAGCAAGAGGTCGATGCCGAAATCCCCGGCGACCTTGGGCCGCGCGAGCGCGTAACAGCGGCGCAGGTCGTCGAAGTGCGGAGCGACCGACTTCTTGATGGGCTCTTTCGTCGCTTCGTCGTAAGGGCCGCCCCCCACGTGCATCCCGATGTTCTCGACGCGAACCCGCGGCAACGGCAGCTCGGGCGCGGCGGACGCGGTCGCGCTCGCGCTCGTATACGCGGTCGCGTACGCGGTCGCGTACGCAGTAGCTGTCGCGGACGCGGCCGTAGCAGCGGTCGCGGAGGTGGTTGCCATCGCGGTCGTTGTCGTCGCGGGTCTCGCGGACGGCGCCATCGCGGTCGGGGTCGTCGATGCGTCCGCGCCCGCTCGCCCCTTCCACGGGCAGCCCGGCACGGCGGCGACGAGGAGCGCGAACGCGGCACGTTGCAAGGTCACCCGTCAGCCGTGCGCGCGCGCTCGCTTGCCGTTCGCCGACTTTTTCGCCGGGCGCTTCTTCGGCGCGGAGTCCGGGGTGGGCCTGCGCGCGAGGAAGTCGATAAGATCGATTTTGGTCACGATCCCCACGACCTCGTCGCCGTCCATCGCGATCGCCACCTTCGCGTCGGCGAGGACGCCCTGGAGAAGCTCGATCTTCGTGTCCGGCGTCACCGTGGCGTACTCGCCTTCGACGAGCTCGCCGATCGTGCTGTCGAGCTTCTTCTTTCCGGTCACGAGGTGCCGGAGCAGGTCGACCTCGCCGATGATCCCACGGAGCTTGCCCTTGTCGAGCACCGGCAGCTGGCTGATGCCCAGCGACTTCAGCGTCGCGATGACCTCGCGCACCTTCGACTGCGGTGTCGCGGTCACGATCTTGGTCTTGCCCTTCGCGTGCAGGATGTCGTGCACGGTGCCGAGCCCTGGCGCGTCATCGAGGAATCCGTTTTCACGCATCCAGTCGTCGTTGAAAATTTTGGACACGTACTTTTGCCCAGCGTCCGCGAGGAAGACGAGGATGTTCATCTTCCGGTTCTGCGCCCGCGCGTACTTGATCGCGCCGGCGACGGCCGCGCCGCCCGAGCCGCCGACGAACAGCCCTTCGAGCCGCGTGAGGTCGCGCGTCATCAGGAAGCACTCTTTGTCGTCGACGCGGATAATCTCGTCGATGATTTTGAGGTTCATCGTCGACGGGAAGAAGTCCTCGCCGATGCCCTCGACCTTGTACGAGAACGGGCGCGTGATGCGGCCGGTCTTCACGAAGTCGTAGTACAGCGACCCGACCGGATCGACGCCGACGAGCTGCACGTTCGGGTTCTTCTCTTTCAGGTACTTGCCGCATCCGCTGATCGTGCCGCCAGTACCCATGCCTGCGACGAACGCGTCGACCTCGCCGTTCGTCTGCTTCCAGATCTCCGGTCCCGACCAGACGTAGTGCGCCTCGGGGTTGGCGGGGTTGTGGTACTGGTTCGCGTAGAACGAGTTCGGGGTCTCGTCGGCGATGCGGCGCGAGACTTTGTAGTAGCTCCGCGGATCGTCGGCATCGACCGCGGTCGGGCAGACCACCACGCGCGCGCCGAACGCGCGGAGGTTGGCGATCTTCTCCTGGCTCATCTTGTCGGGCATGACGAAGACGCATTTGTAGCCGCGCACCGCCGCGAGCAGAGCGAGCGAGGCGCCGGTGTTGCCGCTCGTCGCCTCGACGAGCGTACCGCCTGGCTTGAGGCCGTTCTCCTCGGCGCGCCTGAGCAGGTTCCAGGCGAGGCGGTCCTTGTGACTGCCGCCCGGGTTCAGGTACTCGCACTTGACGTAGATGTCGGCCAAGAGACCCTTGGTCACCTTGCTCAGGCGGACGATAGGGGTGTTGCCGACGGCTTTACTGATGTCCTCGAGCGCTCCGTGCATCATCGGGTGAGGAGGTTAGCCGTGAAGCGGGCGGGCGTGGGGGCTCGCGCGCTTGCGCGGGCAGGTTAGTTGTAATACCAATTGGTGCCTCAAATTTGTCCCTCAAATTTGTTGGTCCAATTGGAGCTACCATGTTGCAGGTCCCCAACCCCCGCCGAACCTCCGCCGATCTCGTGGCCCACGCCCTCCGCGACGAAATTCTCCGCGGAAAGCACGGCGTTCGCCTCCCCGCCGAGCGTGCACTTTGTGACCGCTTCAAGGTCGCCCGAAACACCATCCGGAGCGCGCTCGGCCAGCTCGAGGGCTTAGGGCTCGTCACCCCTCGCCAGGGTAGCGGCTACTTCGTCCTGCCGATCCCCGAGGAGGGGGGACCGGAGCTCCTCGAGGCGCTCGTCAGCTTCCGTACGGATCCCGACCTTCGCTGGGAGACCATCCGCGATCTTCTCCTCGTGCGTCGGGCGCTCGCCCGCGCCGTCGTCCAACGCATCCGCGCCCCCGTCCAAGAGGAGGAGCTCGCCGCGTTCGACCTCGCGGTCGCCACGCTCACGCGCGCCGTCGAGGGGTCCGCCGGCGCGGAGACGGTGGCGGCCGCCGACCTCGACGTGGCGCGCGAGCTCGCGAGCTTGACGGGCAGCTTCGTTCTTCGCCTCTGCACGAACCCGATCGCCCACGTCATCAAGACGATGCCGGACCTCTGCGCTGCGATGTACGCGCGGCCCGAGCAGAGCGTCGCAGGGTGGCGCGTCTTCCGGGAGTGGCTGCTCCTCGGCGCGGTCGGCGGCGCCGACGTCGCGCTGCGACCCCTCGAGCTCGCCGACCTGAGGACGCTTCGCGCCTACCGCCGCGTCCACCCGAGCGCGAAGAAGCTGCCGCGCCGCGCCGGTCGGCACGAGCCGCGGCACGAGGCCCGCCACCCCAAAAAGACCGCCCGCTGAGCGCCATCTCCGCGTGACGCGCGCGCCGTTCGGGAGACCGCGCTCAGCGTGAGGGCAGCGGCGGGCGCGCGGCGATGGCGCCGACGTGTCGCCCCGCGTTCGCGCCGTCGCGCCGGAACGAGAAGAAGCGCGCCGAGTCGCATTTCGTGCAGCCGGCGACGTCGTCGATGTCCGCGTCCGCGAGCCCTGCGGCGACGAGCTGCGCGCGCACGGCGGCGCGGAGATCGATCAAGGCCTTCTCGCCGCTCCGCCGCGCGATCACGCGCGCGCCCGGGCAAGCCGCCGCGATCTGCGCGGCGACATCGTCGCCGACCTCGAAGCAGCAGGGGCCGATGGACGGTCCGATCGCCGCCACCAAACGCGACGTCGTGCCGCTCGCCCCTTCGCCATCCTCCGACGCGAGCGCCGCAAGGGCGGCGAGCGCGGCCGGCACGACGCCGAGCACGACTCCGCGCCACCCGGCGTGGATCGCCGCCACGCTGCCTACCCCGACGTCGCCGACGAGCACCGGCACGCAATCGGCGACGCGCACGCCCGCGGCGTGGGGGGCGCGCGCGATGACGGCGTCCGCCTTCTCCGTGCGGGTGGTCGCGGGATCGCCCCCCGCGCGCGCGACCGCCGCGCCGTGGACCTGGTCGGCCTGGTGCACGAGGCGCGGGGCGAGGTGCGCGCGCATCCGCGCGCCGGGCTCGTCGTGGCGGAGCGAAAAGCCGTGCGCGAAGCCGTGCTTGGCGAGGAGCGGGCTCTCGAGAACGTTCGCGTCAGGCACGGTCGAACCTCCGAGGAAAGCGTGTTATCACGGTCTCTCGTGCGCCCGCAGGACACGTTCATCGGCCGTGACATTCTGAACGGCCAGTTCCAGATCCTCCAGAAGATCGGTTCTGGCGGCATGGGCAGCGTCTACAAAGCGCTGCAACGGGACATGAACCGAATGGTGGCGGTGAAGATCCTCCACCCGAAGCTCGCGAACCGCGCGGACCTCGTGAGCCGCTTCCGCCGCGAGGCGCGGGCGATGAGTCACCTGACGCACCCGAACACCGCGAAGGTCTTCCTCTACGGCGAGCTCGAGGACGGGTCGCTCTACATCATCATGGAGTTCCTCGACGGGCGGAACGTGAACCAGACCGTCCGCGCCGAGGGCCCGATGGCGGTGGAGCGCGCGCTGCCGATCCTCGTGCAAGCGTGCGGCGCGCTCGACGAGGCGCACAAGCAGGGCATCGTCCACCGCGATCTCAAGCCCGAGAACGTGTTCCTCTGCACGCAGGGCGGGATGAAGGACTACGTGAAGGTCCTGGATTTCGGCCTCGCGAAGGTGACCGAGCGCGAGATGCGACCGGGATCACTCATCCTCACGCAGGAGGGGATGGTCTTCGGGACGCCGGAGTTCATGAGCCCCGAGCAGGCGCAGGGCAAGACCCTCGGGCCGTCGAGCGACATCTACTCGCTCGCGGTCATCCTCTACGAGGTGCTCACCGGCAAGCTGCCGTTCGATGCGAAGACGCCGATGGAGTACATCCAGCTGCACGTGACGATGCCGCCGATCCCCCTCGCCGAGCGCGCGCCCGGCAAAGCATTTCCGCCGCTTTTGTGGCCGGTCATCGCGCGCGCGCTCGCGAAGAAGCCCGAAGCGCGGTACGCGTCGGCGGCGGATTTCGCCGAAGCGATGACGTGCGTGATGCGCGGCGCGACGGAGCTGCCGCCGCACTTGACGGGCGAGGACGGGCGCGCGACGGCGAAGCAAGGTGTCTTCCCTGCGGCGACGCCGAGCGAGACGAAGCCGGCGACCGCGGTGCACGTGCCCGCGACACGGCAGACGGCCGCGCCCGGCTCGACGCCCTTGCCGCAGCGGCCCAGGGGGGGCCCGCGCGCGGCGCCGCTGGGGCTGCTCGTCGGCGTCGGCCTCGCGTTCCTCGTCGTGGGCGCGATGCTCGCTGTCCTGTTCATGAAGTTGGCTCGGTAGGCGCGCCGGCGGGAGCGACGGAAGACCGTGGCGACCTCGAGCGTTCCTCCTCGGAAGCGCATGCCCAAGGACGAGCCGAGGGAGCAGACGCAGGGCCCCGCGCCCAAGCCGTCGCTGAAATCGCGCGCGCAGCGGTGGCTCGCGATCGCCGGCCGCTGGGCGAAGCGCATCGCGATCGCGACGCTCGCCGTCGCGCTCGTCGCCGCCGTCGGGGCGTTCGCGGTCGTGCAGCACTACGAGGCGGATCTGCCGAGCATCGCCGACATGCGCGCGAGCTACCACCCGCCGCAGACCACGCGCGTGCTCGCGCGCGACGGGACGCTCCTCGCCGAGCTGTACACCGAACGGCGCACGGTCGTCGGCGTCAAGGACTTGCCCGCGCACGTGAAGCTCGCCGTGCTGGCGGCGGAGGACGCCGGCTTCTACGAGCACGAGGGCCTCAACTACTGGGGCATCCTCCGCGCGCTCGTCGTGAACCTGCGCGCGCGCCGCACGCGTCAGGGCGGCTCCACCATCACGCAGCAGGTCGTGAAGAACCTGCTGCTCGATCCCGAGCGCACCTACCGCCGCAAGATCCGCGAGGCGCTGCTCGCGAGGCGCCTCGAGCAGGAGCTGACGAAGGACGAGATCCTCGAGCTCTATTTGAACCACATCTACTTCGGACACGGCCGCTACGGCATCGAGGAGGCGGCGCGCGGCACGTTCGGCAAGAGCGCCAAGGATCTCACGATCGCCGAGGCAGGCATGCTCGCG
>JAYVXL010000367.1:0-6157 GCA_043785185.1 Myxococcales bacterium | reverse complement strand
CGTTCCACGGTCGGCGCGTCGTGAAAGACGTCGACGCCGAAGAGGCGGCGGCCGAGATCCCGCGCCTCAAGTCGAAGGACTACATGGAGTCCTTCATCAACCCCGAGGAGTACCTCGAGGAGCAGCGCAAGAAGATCGCCGACGAGAAGGAGAAGGCGAAGAAGTTCCCGGAGCACCCGGAGCGCGACGTCCTCAAGTTCCTGATGGACCACGCGCCGCTCGAGCGCTGGGAGTTGGATGTCCTCGAGGTCATCCGCGAGGAGGCGATCTACTTCGTCCCGCAGATGCAGACCAAGATCATGAACGAGGGGTGGGCCAGCTACTGGCACTCCAAGCTCATGACCACCAAGGTCCTCGATGCGAGCGAGATCATCGACTACGCCGACCACAACGCCGGCGTCATGGCGACGAGCAAAGGGCAGCTGAACCCGTACAAGCTCGGCGTCGAGCTCTATCGCAACATCGAGGAGCGCTGGGACCGCGGGCAGTTCGGCAAGGAGTGGGAGGACTGCGACGATCTCGAGGCGAAGAAGAACTGGAACCTGCGCCTCGGCCTCGGCAAAAAGAAGATCTTCGAGGTGCGCGCGCTCTACAGCGACGTCACGTTCATCGACGAGTTCTTGACGCCGGAGTTCTGCCGCGAGCAGAAGCTGTTCTCGTTCGCGTGGAGTAACCGCAACGAGCGGTACGAGATCGAGACGCGCGAGTTCAAGCAGGTCAAAGAGAAGCTGCTCTTCCAGCTGACGAACGCGGGCAACCCGTTCATCTACGTCGAGGACGCGAACTTCGACAACCGCGGCGAGCTGCTCCTTCGGCACGATCACCAGGGGATGGACTTGAAGAGCGACTACGCGCGCGAGGTCATGAAGAGCCTCGTGCGCGTGTGGAAGCGGCCGGTGAACGTGACGACGATCGCCGAGGGCAAGGGCGTGATGACGCGCTTCGACGGGCGCGAGCACACGACGCGCCACCTGAAGCCGTGAGTGAGGCCGTGCCGTTCGCCCGCGACAAAGAGCACTGGCTGCGGAAGCTGTCGCCGGACGAGTGGATCCGCGCGGCGATGGGCGAGATGCGGCGCGCGGAGGAGGCGTACGCGCGGCGGAGCGTGCGCGCGGGGCTCGCCGGGGCGCGGCGCGCGGCGGGGATGGCGCTGAACGGCGCGCTCATCGTCGCGCCGGACGCGTCGTGGGGGCGGACGTACATCGAGCACCTGCTCGCGCTCCGGAACGCCAAGGACGCGCCTGCCGCGGTGCGGGCTGCGGCGACGACGCTGATGGAGGCCGCGCCACTCGCGGGCCAGCTCGTCGTCCTGCGGAGCAAGGACCAGGACCAACGCGTCGTCGAGGCGGCGAAGGACGTGATCGCGCACGCGTACGCGGTGGTGGCGCGCCACGAGGCCGATGCGGACGCGGGCTGAGCGCGTGAGGACGCGCGCGGTGCTCGCGGCGCTGCTCCTCGCGGCGTGCGGCGGAGGGGCGCCTCGGGCGGCGCCCACCGCGCCGCCCGTCGCCGCGCCCACCGCAACCCCGAGCCCGACGGCAAATCCGAGCCCGACGGCAAATCCGAGCCCGACCGCGCTCGCCGACCCGCAGCTTCCGCTACCGCCGCCCCCGACCGCCGCGCCGCTCCCTCCGCCGCGTCCCACGACCCTCCCGCTCGCGGGCCCCGCGCGCGACAAGGTCGACGAGCTGCTGGGCGACGGCGACAAAGCCTTCGAGGCCGGCGACGTCGAAGGGGCCGCGAAGCTGTACAAGACCGCCGCCGCCGCCGGGCCGAAGCGGCCGGGTCCGATCGTCGGCGGCGCGCGCGTGCGCATCGCGAAGGTCGCCGGCGCGCTCGATTTCGCGGCCGCCAAGGGCAACGCCGAGGTCCTCGCCGCGTCGCGCGACCTGAAGCGCGCCGCGCTGATCGATCCAAGCTACGCGCCCGCGCAAGTGGAGCTCGGGCGGGCGCTCTTGCTCCTCGGCGACGCCGCCGGCGCGATCGACGCGCTCCGCAAGGGCACGCAGCTCCTGCCGCAAGAAGCCGAGGCCCACTCGGCGCTCGGGGTCGCGCTGCTCGCGACCGGCAAAAAAGACGAAGCGGCGACGGAGCTCGCCAAGGCCGCCGAGCTCGACGCGGGCAGCGCGCCGCGGCACGGCAACCTCGGCACGGTGCTCTTCATGCTCGGGCGGGTCACCGAGGCGGTGCGCCAGTACGAGATCGAAGTTCGCCTCGCCGACGGCGACGCGCGCGCGCACTCCGATCTGGGCACGGCGCTGCTCGCCGACAACGACGCGGTCCGCGCGACGCGCGAGCTGGAGCGCGCGGTGCAGCTCGACCCCGCGCGCGCGACGTTCCGCTCGAACCTCGGCTACGCGCTGCAGCAGCAGGGCAAGCTCGCCCCGGCGATCGCCCAGTACCGCGAGGCGCTACGCCTCGACCCGAAGCTCGGGAGCGCGTGGATCAACCTGGCGACGGCGCTCGCGCGCGATCCCGCCACGCGCAAGGAGGCGCGCGAGGCGCTCGAGCGGGCCCAGAAGCTGGACCCCACCGACCCGCGCGTGAAGCCGAACCTCGACGAGCTGGACGCGCTCGAGAAGAGCAAGCGGTAAGCCGCGACTCGCGGCTCGCCCCCACGTGTCAAGAGGAACGGCGCGGCGCCCGCGCGCTCGCCGATCCGCCCTTGACCCCCCGCGGCCCATCCCGTTAGGGTGACCGCGCTCCGAGTCGGAACGGAGCGTTCGTACACTCCTGAAGCAGAAGCAGTCCGAAGCAGTAGCAGTAGCAGCAATATGGAAGTGGAGGCGGTCCGATGGCAGTGGGAAGGGTGAAGTGGTTCAACGACGAGAAGGGCTGGGGGTTCATCAAGCAGGATGAAGGCCCGGACGTGTTCGTGCACTACTCGCAGATCGCGGGTGAAGGCCGCCGCCGCCTCTTCGAGGACGAGCTCGTCGAGTTCGAAATCAAGGAGGGGCCGAAGGGCCTTCAAGCGGTCAACGTGATGCGCCAGGAGGGTGCACAGGCCAACTGATTCCCGACGCTGACGTGAAGGTGCTGCGCGCCTGGCTCCGCGAGGATCCGGGCGCGTTGCCTTTTGTCTCGGGCGTCGTGTGACGCGGGAGGCCTCTACACGACCTTCGGCACGCTCTCCCGCGCGAACGTCTGGCCGGTGGGGTCGAGCACGTGCGCCTCGATGCCCGTGATCTCGCCGTCCGCGTCGGAGATCTCGTAGAGGTTGAAGCCCGCCATTCGGCCGGGCGCCTCGTGGTGGAGCGACGCGCTCGTCGCGCCGACGGCGTGCAGCCGGCCGGCGCTCGTCGGCATCGCGCGCTGAATCCGGCGGTGCAGGTGTCCGTGGAGCACCATGCCGCGCGCGACGTCGCGCATGCCCGTCCACAGGAGCGCCGCGTCGGTGAGCCCCTCGAGCGCGGTCTTCACGCGCGAGAGCGGGTTGTGCGCGGGGTGGTGGAGGAGCACGATCGGCGTGCGCGCCTGCACGTCGGGGTGACGCAGCACGTCGCCGAGCGCGGCCATCTGCTTCTTGCCGAGGCGCCCCGACGCGACGAGCGGCAGGCGCGGGACCGCCGACGACAGGCCGATGATCGCGGCCGGGCCGCGCAGCTTCACGAACGGGAAGCGCCCGACGCCGGCGTCGACGGCGAGCTCGGGCAGATCGCTCACCATGTACTCGGCGAAGTACGTCGAGAAGCGCTGCGACACGAGCGCGCCGCGCGTGTAGAGGTCGTGGTTGCCGGGGACGATGCTCACGTCCCGCGGGCCCATGCCGAGGTCCTCCTCGATCAGCCGGCGCGCGGCCTCGAACTCGCCCTCGAGCGCGAGGTTCGTCAGATCGCCGGTGATGACGACGTGGTCGACCTTCGCGCGCTGGATCTCGCGCGCAATGGCCCGCACGTAGCTCGGGCGGTGCACGTGGTTGCGCTTGAAGCGGAGGTTCGCGTAGCCGGTGAGGCGCTTGTTCGCGAAGCGGAGCGGCGAGACGCCCTCGAGCGTCAGGATGTGCAAATCGGACAGGTGGGCGATCTTCATGGCTCGTAGGCGCAGCGGAAGCCGACGGTCGGCGCGCGCGAAGCGCCCATCTTGCCACGCGCGGCGCCCCTGACCCAAGCGGCGCCTTCTGCGAACGAGCCGCCGCGGATGACGTGGCCGATGCCCGTCTGGGGCCCGCGCGGGTTGACGAGCGGCTGGCCGCGCCGCGTCTCCGGGTAGCCGAAGTTCTCGTCGTCGGTGTCGAAGAGGTCCCACACCCACTCCGCCGCGTTGCCCGCGAGGTCGAGGATGCCGAGGCGCGTCGCGCCGTCCGGGAAGGAGCCGACGGGCGCCAGGCTCACGAAGCCGTCGCTGCCGTCGGTCTCGTCCTGGGCGAGCGCGCCGTGGTTGCAGAGGCGCGAGTTGTACGTATTGCCCCAAGGGAAGACGCGCGCCTCGGTGCCGCGCGCGGCGAGCTCCCACTCGGCCTCGGTGGGGAGGCGACCGCCGGCCCACGTGCAGTAGGTGACCGCGTCCTGCCACGCGACGTGCGTGACCGGCAAGGTCGGGCGGTCGTAGCGGAAGTCGCCGGGCGGGAACGCCGGCGCCGGGCACACCAAGGCGCCCACGCAGCGCGCGTAGGCGCCGACGGTGACCTCGGTGCGATCGAGATCGAACGCGTCGACGGTGACTTGGTGCGCGTGGCCCTCAGCGCGAATCGCGTTTTGGAGCACCGGCTCGGAGCAGAACGACTTCAGCACCTCGTGTTCGCACAGGCCGACGGCGGCGTTCATCTCGAGCTCGGTCGAGCCCATGCGGAACGTCGCGCCGCTCACGCGCACGCGGCCGTCCTGCGCGGCGCGCAGCTGCACCACGCCTCGCGCGGGCGCCGTCTCGCGCGCAGGATCGAGCGCGCTCCACAGCCGCTCGAGCCGCGTGGGCCGGCGGGCGGCGGCGTCGCGGGCGAGCGCGCCGAGGCTGGCTGCGGCGACGAGGCCGACGACGAGCGCGCGCGCGGCGCGGAGCGGGAGGCGCACGCTCGGCCTCACCCGGTCAGGATGCGCATCGGGTGCTCGAGCAGCACGCGAAGCTCGGCGAGGAAGGCGGCCCCGACGGCGCCGTCGATGACGCGGTGGTCGCACGAGAGCGTCATCGACATCCTCTTGCCCGGGACGACGGCGCCGTCCCTGACGACGGGCACCTCGCGGGTCTGTCCGACGGCGAGGATGGCCCCCTCGGGCGGGTTGATGACGGCCGAGAACGCGTCGATGCCGAACATGCCGAGGTTCGAGATCGAGAACGTGCCGCCGGTCATCTCCTCGGGCTTGAGCTTCTTGGCGCGCGCGCGGCCCGCGAGATCGCGCACCTCGCGGCCGATCGCCATGACCGTCTTCTGGTCGGCATTTCGCACGACCGGCGTGACGAGGCCATCGGGGATCGCGACCGCCACGGACACGTCCACGCGCCGGTGCACGAGGATCGCGTCGCCGCCGAACTGCGCGTTGCACTCCGGCACGCGCACGAGCGCCGTCGCGCACGCCTTGATGAGGAGGTCGTTGACCGAGATTTTCGCCGGCGCGTTGTCCGGCGCGCTGCCCTGCGCGCGGTCCGGCGTCGCAGCGCCGCGCGCGAGCTCGGCGTTGATGCTCTCCCGCATGCGAACGAGCGCCTCGGCGTCGACGTCGATCGTCAAGTAGAAGTGCGGGACGGTCTGCTTGCTCTCGACGAGCCGCCGCGCGATCGTCTTGCGCATCATCGAGAGCGGGCGCACCTCCGGCTCGGCGAGACCGGGCAACGCCAGGGAGGCGGACGGAGCGGCGACGACGACGGCGCGCGAGGCGCTCGCGCTTGGCTCGCCCGCCGGCGGCGGCGTCGCGAGGCGCTCGAGGTCGGTCGCGAGGATGCGTCCGCCCGGTCCGCTGCCGGTCGCGCCGGCGAGGGGGATCCCGCGGTCGCGCGCGGTCTTGCGGATGTACGGTGAGGCAAGGACGCGCCCATCCGCGGCGTCGGCCGCGCCCGCGCGCGGCGGCGCGTCGCGCTCGGTGCGCGAGAGCGGGTTGCCCTTGTCGCTCACGTTCACGTTCGCGGCGCCGGCCGCGACCGCCGCCTTGGCCTCGGCCTTTGCCGCGGTCGGCGCGGCCGCGTCTGCGATCGGCGTCGCGGGTGCGACCGGTGTCGCGTCCGCGCT
>JAYVXL010000366.1:0-6173 GCA_043785185.1 Myxococcales bacterium | reverse complement strand
GGCGGCGGCGGCTCGTCGCGCGGGGTCGCGGGCGCGGCCTCCTTGCGCAAGAACGACCAGAACCCCATCCTCGCCTCACCATACGACGAATGCGGCGTGTCGCGGTGGCCCGCGGTCCGTGCGTACGCGCCCAAGCCCCCCCGAGGCCGCGGACACGCGCGCGTCCGCGGCCGGGCGGCTCGCTACTTTGCCGCCTTCTTCTCCTGCTTCTTCTTCTTCTTCTCCTTGATGGAGAGCTTCGGCTTGTTGTCCTTTTTGCCTCGTTCGATGCCTTTGGCCATGGAGGGCCTCCTTCCGCGCGAGAGATTACGGAAGGTGCGCGCCCGCCGTGGCGAAAATCGCCGCGCGTCGTATTGTTCCGCGGTGACGCCCCTCCGCGACGCGCCCCTCCTCGCCGCACCCCTCGCGCTCCTCGCGCTCCTCGCGCCGGCGCTCGGCGGGTGCAGCGCCGCGGCGTCGAGCGAGCCCGGCGCGGGACCGCTCGAGGACGGCGGCGGAGAGCTCGCGCCCGACGGCGCGCCGCGCGCGGGCAGCGATGGCGGCGGCCCGAGGGACGGCGGTTCTGGCGGGGACGCGACCGTCGACGCGGCGCCGCCCGGCGCGCCCGGTCTGCGCTTCGTCGGCCGCGTCGACACCTCGGACGGGAAGGGGACGCGCTTCGAGTGGCCCGGCGTCAGCGTCCACGCGCGCTTCACCGGCGCGAGCGTCGCAATGGATCTCGAGGACTCGAACGCCAGCGAGTACGCCGTCTTCGTCGACGGCGCCGAGCTCCCCAAAGTCGTCGCTTCTGCCGGTCGCAAGACCTACCCGCTCGCGGCCGGCCTCACGCCGGGCGCCCACGAGCTCGTGCTCTGGCGACGGACCGAGGCGATCGAGGGGTCGAGCGAGCTGTTCGGCCTCGCCCTCGCGCCAGGCGGCGCGCTCCTCGCGCCGCCGCCGCCGCTCGGGCGTCGCGTCGAGATCGTGGGCGACTCGATCACCTGCGGCTACGGCAACGAGGGCGCGCCCGGCTGCCGGGCCTCGACCGCCACCGAGAACAACTACCTCGCGTACGGCTCGGTCGCCGCGCGCGCGGTCGGCGCCGAGCTCTCCACCGTCGCGTGGTCGGGGCTCGGCATGTACCGGAACTACGGCGACGTCGGCGCCTCGCCGAAGCCGCTCCCGTACTACTACGACGACGCTCTTCCTTCGCTCGCGACGCCGACGCGATGGGACTTCGCGCGGTGGATCCCCGACGTCGTGGTCATCAACCTCGGCACGAACGACTCGTCGACGCACGGCGATCCCGGGTCGCCGTTCATCGACGCCTACATCGCGTTCGTCCATCATTTGCGAACGAAGTATCCGGCCGCTTGGATCGTGTGCATCGACGCGAACGCGACGGTCACCGCCGACGTGAAAGAGGTCGTGTCCAGGCTCGCCGCCGCCGGCGACGCCAAGATCGAGGCGTTCGCGATGACCGGCCAGAACGGCAGCGGGTGCGACGGCCACCCCAACGTCGCGAGCGACGCGCTCATGGGCGCGAGCCTCGGCAAGGAGCTCGCGCGGGTCATGGGCTGGTGACCCGGGGGCTGCGCGCGCGCGCTGCCGCTCACGGCCCGAGGACGCGCAGCACCGGGGGCCCGCCCCGCGCCTCGCCGATCGCGTCGCCGGTGAGCAGCGTCGTCCGCGGGACGAGCGCGACGTCGCGCGCGAACGCCTCAGGGGCGCCGCTCACGAGCTCGATCCACCCGTCCTGCGCGAGCTCGAGCCGCCAGTCGCCCACGCCGAGCTTCGCCGGCCCCAGCGGCGCGAGCCAGGTCGCGCCCGCGAGCTCGATCACGACGGCGCCGCCCAGGTCGGCGGTCGGCGCGACGCGGAGGGCGACCTCTTTGCCGAGCTTCAGCTCGAGGCCGTCGCCGAGCGGCATCCTCCCCGCGATCGCCATGCCGTGCAGCTGCGTGCCGTTGCGGCTGCCGAGGTCCTCGACGAACACCGCCCCGTCGGCGCCCCGCGCGACGCGCACTTGGCGACGGCTCACGGCGTTCGACGGGACGCGCAGCGCGCCTTCGGTGCGCCCGATGACGAGCTCGTCGCCCAGGGCGAGCGCCATCGCACGATCGCGCAGCGTCACGCGCACGAGCGGCCCCTCCGCGCGCCGCGCGCGCAGCTCGTGTGCGCGCTCGCGGATCGCCAGGTCCGAGACGCGCGCGCGCGCGTGCTCCTCGGCTGCTGCGAGCGCCTCGCGCCGCCGCCCCGCCTGGGCCAACACCTCGACGTCCGCGCTCGCGTCTTTGCGCTTTCGTTCGTCGCGCGCCTTCGCCTGCTCGGCCGTGAGCAGCTCCTCGAGCGCCTCGACGTCGCCGGCGCCGGCGAGCGCGCGCGCCTCCCCCTCGGTGTCGCCCGCGAGGGCGAACGCCTTCGCCGCCGCCTCCGGATCGCCGAGCGCCTCGAGCTCCGCCGCCGCGGCGAGGACGTCCTTCCGCACGACGGCGCTGAGCGCCGATCCGCCGGCCATCGCGATGACGAGCTCGGCCCGCTTGCGCCGCGCGCCCTCCTTCCACGGATCCGCCTCCGGCGCCGTCGCCGCCGCTTGCGTGTAGTGCACGAGCCGCGCGCGCGGCTCGGTCTCCGCGTCGCCGCGCAGGAGCATGACGCGCGCAGCCTCGCCCAGCTCCTCGGCCTTCACGAAGAGCTCCACGGCCCGCGCGAGCTCCCCGCGCGACTCGGCGCGGCGCGCGGCCCCCGCCGCACGCCCCTTTCCGCGAAGCGCCTTCAAGAGCCGATCGAACACCACGTTTGATTACATAAGTCAGGCGGCGCGCGACGGAAACGGTCGAACGACGGCGGCCGCAAGCGGCAGCAAGAGGCGCGATTCGCCCACAGCGCTTGACGGACTCTGCGCGATACTCGACCCTTAACCCTCGCGCGCGGCTCAGGGCGCGAAAACCGGGTTCCCGGCGGAGAGCGAAGAAAAGGACCGATGGCCAACTCGAACCGACTTGGTGAGCTTCTCGTACGGGAAAAGCTGATCAGCCTCGCGCAGCTCCGCGCCGCGCAGGACGAGCAGCAGCGCTCCGGGCAAAACTTGGGCTACACGCTCGCGAAGCTCGGCTACATCTCCGACAACGAGATCACCAACTTCCTCAGCCAGCAGTACCGCGTCCCGACGGTCAACCTCGAGGAGTACGAGATCGACGCGGACATCCTGAAGCTGGTCAGCAAGGAGCAGTGCGAGAAGCACAAGGTCATCCCCGTCTCGCGCGCCGGCAGCTCGCTCATCGTGGCGATGGCCGACCCGACGAACCTCAACGCCATCGACGACCTGAAGTTCTTGACCGGCTACAACATCGAGCCGGTCATCGCCAGCGAAGGCGCGATCCTCCAGAACGTCGAGAAGTACTACAACCAGGGCCCGTCCTACGACGAGGTCATGGCCGGCTTCGAAGAGTCGGAGATCGAGTTCACGGGCGAAGAAGAGGAGCTGAACCTCCTCGAGCTCGAGAAGCAGAGCGAGGACGCGCCGGTCATTCGCCTGGTGAACATGATCCTGCTCAACGCCATCAAGAAGGGCGCGAGCGACATTCACATCGAGCCCTACGAAAAGAAGCTGCGCGTCCGCTACCGCATCGACGGCGTGCTCCTCGAGGAGATGACGCCGCCGCTCAAGCTGAAGAACGCGATCGCGAGCCGCGTGAAGATCATGAGCCAGCTCGACATCGCCGAGCGGCGCCTCCCGCAGGACGGTCGCATCAAGCTGAAGCTGGGCAAGGGCCGCGAGATGGACTTCCGCGTGAGCGTGCTCCCGACGCTCTGGGGCGAGAAGATCGTCATGCGCCTCCTCGACAAGGGGAACCTGCAGCTCGACATGACGAAGCTCGGCTTCGATCAGAAGCCGCTCGACGACTTCCTCTGGGCCATCCACCAGCCGTGGGGAATGGTGCTCGTCACCGGCCCGACCGGCTCGGGCAAGACGACGACGCTGTACTCCGCCCTCTCCGAGCTGAACAAGACGGCGCACAACATCAGCACCGCGGAGGATCCCGTCGAGTACAACCTGCACGGCATCAACCAAGTTCAGATGCACGAGGAGATCGGCCTCAACTTCGCGATGGCCCTGCGCGCCTTCCTTCGGCAGGACCCGGACATCCTCATGGTCGGGGAGATTCGAGACTTCGAAACGGCCGAAATCGCCGTCAAGGCCGCGCTCACCGGCCACTTGGTCCTCTCGACACTCCACACGAACGACGCGCCGGCGACGATCTCGCGCCTCCTCAACATGGGCGTCGAGCCGTTCCTCATCACCGCGTCGGTCAACCTCGTCCTCGCCCAGCGACTCGCCCGTAAGATTTGCGCCGACTGCAAGCAGCCGATGCCCGCGCTCGAGAAGCAAGTGCTGGCCGAGCTCGGGTTCTCGCAGGAGCAGATCAACAAAGCGAAGCTCATGAAGGGGGTCGGCTGCCGCACCTGCAACGGCACCGGCTACAAGGGGCGCATCGCGCTCTACGAGGTCATGAAGTTCAGCGACACGTTGAAGGAGATGGTCCTCCAGGGCTCGAGCACCGCCGAGCTGAAGCAAGGAGCCATCCGCGGTGGGATGTTGACGCTCCGGCAGAGCGGTATTCAGAAGGTCCTCGACGGAATGACGACGACGGAGGAAATCCTCCGCGTCACCATGTCGGACTGATTTCGAGGAGCACCCAGATCCATGACCCAACCGTCCGGCCTTCAAGTCAACCTGCACCAGCTTCTCAAGGCGATGATCGAGAAGGGTGCGAGCGACATGCACATCACGACCGGCACGCCGCCGCTCCTGCGCATCGATGGCGACATCGTGCCGCTGAAGCTGCCGCCGCTCAGCCCGGTCGACAGCAAGCAGCTCTGCTACTCGATCCTCACGGAGGACCAGAAGATCGATTTCGAAAAGACCAACGAGCTCGATCTCTCGTTCGGGGTGAAGAACCTGTCGCGCTTCCGCGCGAACATCTACATGCAGCGCGGCGCAATCGCCGGCGCGTTCCGTACGATCCCGTTCAAAATCCTGAGCTTCGACGATCTCGGCCTGCCGCCGATCTGCGCCGAGCTCTGCACGAAGCCGAACGGCCTCGTGCTCGTGACGGGCCCGACCGGCAGCGGCAAGAGCACCACGCTCGCGTCGATGATCGACAAGATCAACAGCGAGCAGCGCTGCCACATCATGACGATCGAGGACCCGATCGAGTACCTGCACCCGCACAAGCTGTGCGTCGTGAACCAGCGCGAGATCGGCACCGATACGGCCACGTTCAAGGGCGCGCTCAAGTACGTCCTGCGTCAGGACCCCGACGTCGTGCTCATCGGCGAGATGCGCGACATCGAGACGATGGAGGCCGCGCTCACGATCAGCGAGACGGGTCACCTCGTGTTCGCGACGCTGCACACCAACAGCGCCATCTCCACGATCAACCGCATCATCGACTCGTTCCCGCCGCACCAGCAGGAGCAGATTCGCGCCAAGCTCTCGTTCGTCCTCCAGGGCGTCATCACGCAGCAGCTCCTGCCGCGCGCCGGCGGGCCGGGGCGTTGCCTCGCGCTCGAAGTGCTCATCCCCAACCCCGCCATCCGCAACCTGATGCGCGAGGGCAAGGTCCACCAGATCTACTCGCAGATGCAGATGGGGCAGGACCGCCACGGCATGCAGACGCTGAACCAGGCGCTCTACACGCTGTATTCGCGGCGACTGATCACGCTCGAGGAAGCCATGGGGCGGTCGATCGAGACCGACGAGCTGCGCACGATGATCGAGCAGCGCTCGGTCGTTCCGCTCGGGTCCTCGAGCAAAGAGCGGCCGCCGGCGGCGAGCGGCCCGCGCTGACGGGCGCGCGCGTGCTACCTTCGAAGGGTGCACGCGGGAGAGTCGCTCGGCCGAGGAGGCGCGGAAGACCGGCCGATACGTGCTCGAGAACGGCGAGCGAATGCGCCGCCGGGAGAGCGCGCCGTGACACCGCCCGAGGCCTTGTACGAGATGCCGCTTCCACCCGCGGAGCTCGAGTCGCGTTTGCGCGACGCGATGGCGGAGATGAACGGGCCCGAAGGCGCGCGGATTCGCGAGTACGTCGCGTGGTTCGTGCGGCGGTATCCGACGCCGCTCGAGAGGCTCGCTTACGCGAGACGCAAGTATCGGGAGGCGATGCGCACGCAGGCCCTCGCCCGCC
>JAYVXL010000365.1:0-1816 GCA_043785185.1 Myxococcales bacterium | reverse complement strand
TCGAGGCCGCGCTCGGGGTGTTCACGCGCGTCACCGCGCGGCGCCCCGACGATCTCGCGTCGTGGGAGGGCCTGCGCTCCGCCGCCGACGCGCAGGGCCAACGCGAGGCGCGCGCGGCGGCCGCCGAGAAGCTCGGCGACCTCTCCGCCGAGGACGCCCGCGGCGCCGAGCACTGGGAGACGGCCGCCCTCGACTGGTTCGAGCTCGGCGACGGGGCGCGCGCCGAGGCCGCGCTCGACCGCGCGTTCGCGCGCGATCCGAAGCGGAGCGTCGCGTTCGACAAGCTGTTCCGCCGAGTTCGCGAGCGCAAGGACGGCGCCAAGCTGCTCGACATCACCGCGCGTCGCCTCGAGGTGGCCGACGATCCGGCGGAGATGACGAAGCTCTTTTGGGAGCGGGCGCGCGTGCTGCGCGAGCGCGGCGACAACGACGCGGCGCTGAAGGCCCTCGAGCACGTCACGATGCTCGAGCCCGATCACGTCGGCGCGCTCGCGTTGACCGGCGAGATCGCGATCCGCCGGGGGCTGTTCGAGGAGGCCGCCACGGCGCTCGCGCGGCTCTCGTCGCTCGACGCGGCGCCGCCGAAGAACCGCGTGACCGCCGGCGTGGCCGCGGTGGACCTCTACGAGAACAAGCTCGATCGTCACGACAAGGCGCTCGAGGTGCTGCTCGTCTTGCACCGCGCGAAGCTGACGACGCTCCCCGTTCGCGAGCGCCTCGCGCGCGCGGCGGGCCGGAGCGGCGCGTGGCGCGAGGCGACCGGCATCCTCGAGGAGCTCATGATGGAGCGCGCGGAGCCGGCCGGGCGCGTCGAAGCGGCGCGGCTCGCGATGGCGATCTACCGCGACCGCCTCGGCGACGCGAACGCGGCGCGCGGCGCGATCGCCAAGCTCCTCGAGGAGGTGCCCGGCGACGGCGAGGCCGTCGACATGCTCCTCTCGATCGACCTCGAGGCGACCGCGAAGCGCCGGCTGCTCGACCGCGCGCGCGTCGCGGTCATCGAGCAGGTGCACCAGCAGCCGACGAGCTTGCCGCTCGTGCGCCGGCTGTCGAACATGTCGCGCGCGCTCGGCGACGACGCGCTGTGGCAGGCCGCGCTGTCGGTCTCGACGGCCCTCGGCGAGCAGGACCCGCAGGTCGCGACCGCGATGATGCAGCTCTCGGCACGCAAGCCGCGCCTCCCGCAGATGGCGCTGAACGACGCGATCCTCCGCGCCCTGCTCGCGCCGGGGGACGACGGCCCGGTCGCGCAGCTCTTCTCCATCCTCGCGCCCACGCTCGCCGAGGCGCTGGGGCCCTCGCTCGCCGCCGCGGGCGTGACGAAGAAGGACAAGATCGATCCGCGCGCGGGCCTCGCGGTAAGGAACGAGATCGCGTCGTGGGCAGGCGCGTTTGGGTTTCGCGAGTTCGACCTGTACGTCGGCGGCAAGGACCCGCTCGGCGTCGTCGGCGTGCCGGGGGACGTGCCCTCGCTCGTCATCGGGTCCCACGTGAACGCGCCGCTCCCGCCGGTCATCCGCGGGCGCATCGCGCGCGAGCTGCTCGCGATGCTGCGGGGCTCGACGATCACGCGCTGGCGCGACGACACCACCATCGCCGCGATCGTCGTCGCCGCGTGCAACCTCGCGGAGGTCCGCGTCGACGCGCCGCCGTACGCGATGCTCGCCGAGGTGGAGAAGCACATCTCCAAGGCGATCGGGCGCAAGACGAAGAAGGCGCTCGGCGACGCGTGTCGCGCGGTGGTCGCGGCGCGCGCCGACGCGCGCGCGTGGTCGCAGCGGGCGCTCGCGAGTCACAACCGCGTCGCGGTCGTCGC
>JAYVXL010000364.1:0-6193 GCA_043785185.1 Myxococcales bacterium | reverse complement strand
CTGATCGAGCCGCATGACGTTTCCGCGTTCTAAGCACGAGGCGTTCCGCTCTGTGCTCTGCGCCCACCTGCGTCGATTGGCCACGCTGTGGCGCGCTTACGAAGGGGCGCGCGCCCGCGTCACGCACGTTAAGCGCGCGCGCTCCGCCTTTTCCGCGCCCGGTTCGCGTGGCGCGCCGATTGCTTCGCAAGACGGCCATGAAGGCCACCGATCTGCTCAAAAAACAGCACCGCACCGTCGAAACCATTTTCAAGAAGCTGCTCTCGAAGGGCGCCATCTCCTCTCGCGCTCTCCTCATGGAGCTGGCCGACGACCTCGCGGCGCACATGGAGATCGAGCAGACGATCCTCTACCCGGTCGCCCGGGCCGTCGACGCGTCGCTCGTCCTCGAGAGCTACGAGGAGCACGCCATCGCCGAGCTCGCGCTCAAGCGCCTCCTTGCGTGCGGCACGAGCGACGAGACGTTCAAGGCAAAGGTCACGGCCCTCCGGGAGCTCATTCAACACCACGTCACGGAAGAGGAGGAGGAGCTCTTCCCGAAGCTCGAGAAGGCGTTCGAAGGGGAGCGCCTCAAGGCCTTGGGCGCGAGGATGGAGAAGGCCTTCGCGGCCGCCAAGGAGCGCGGTCCTGCCGAGTCGCTGCCGAAGGGCAGCAGGACCACGGCGGACAGCGCGCGCCGCCGTTCCCCGAACGCCCACGCCGCGAGCCGCTGACGCGAGCTCGCGCTCCCGGGGCGGACCCGGTGACCGAAAAAACGTCGCGCCCCCGCGGTCTTGGGCGCCGCATCTTCCACTGTGATGCGCTATTTTGCCACTGTGTGGCGTTTTGGCGCCACAGCCCTGCCTGTCATTTCCAGTACTTGTGCGGCGATTTTGCAGGCACTGGGGTTGCACTCGCGGAGCGCGAGCACACCGGGGTAGGCGCAACGGAGGATCGATGAAAAATCGCGTCTTGGTAGTGGATGATGATCAGTCCGAGTGCGACTTGCTGGAAGCGACCCTCGGCCGCCTCGAATGCGAGGTGACGTCGACGACGTCCCCCCTCGTCGCGCTCGAGCGCGTGGCCCAGGAGAAATTCGACGTCATCATCACCGACCTGGGGATGACGGAGCTCGATGGGCTCGAGCTATGCGAGCGGATCCTCGGCACCACGCCGGACGTTCCGGTCATCGTCGTCACCGGCCAAGGGAGCATGCACACCGCGATCGCCGCGATGCGCGCCGGCGCCTACGATTTCATCACGAAGCCGGTGTCGAGCGACGTGCTCGGGCTCAGCGTCTCGCGCGCCGCGCAGCACCGCCGCCTCAACTCGGAGGTCAAGCGACTGCGCGACGCCGCGGTCACCTCCACCGAGGTCGACGGCACGCTGGTCGGTGACAGCCCGTCGATGGTGCGCGTACGCGACCTCATCGAGCGCGTTGGCGCGAGCGACGCGTCCGTCCTCATCCATGGCGAGACGGGCACCGGTAAGGAGCTCGTCGCCCGCGCCGTTCACGCCGCGAGCGCGCAGAAGGACGGGCCCTTCGTCGCGATCAACTGCGCCGCCGTCCCCGCCAACCTCCTCGAGAGCGAGCTGTTCGGGCACGCGCGCGGCGCGTTCACCGACGCGAAGGGGGCTCGCCAGGGCCTGTTCGTGAAGGCCTCGGGCGGCACGCTCTTCCTCGACGAGATCGGCGAAATGCCGCTCGAGATGCAGGCGAAGCTCCTCCGCGCGCTGCAAGAGCGCACGGTTCGCCCGGTGGGATCGAACGAAGAGATCGGCTTCACGGCGCGCATCGTCACCGCGACGCATCGCGACATCGAGGCGGACGTCGAGAAGGGCCGCTTCCGGGAGGACCTTTACTACCGCGTCAACGTGGTGAAGATCGACGTGCCGCCTCTCCGCGAGCGCGGGGGGGACGTCGTGGTGCTCGCGATGCGCTTCCTCGCGCGCTTCGCCGCGCGCAGCGGAAAGGGCGCGCTCTCAATCTCCCCGCAAGCGGCGCAAAAGCTCCTCGCGTACAGCTGGCCAGGCAACGTGCGCGAGCTGGAGAACGCCATCGAGCGCGCGGTGGCGCTCGCGCGCTTCGACCACCTGACCGTCGCCGACTTGCCCGACAAAGTCCGCGCGTACCGGCCCGATCGCTTCCTCATCGCCGTCGACGGCAAGGAGGAGATCATGACCCTGGAGGAGATCGATCGTCGCTACATCCTTCGCGTCCTCGCGCTCCTCGGCGGCAACAAGGCGCGCACCGCGGAGGTGCTCGGCGTCGATCGGCGCACGCTCTACCGGCGCCTCGACAAGTACGCAGGCAAGGGCGAGAGCAGTGGGCAGGAGGGGGCCGAGGGCGGCGAAGCGGGAGACGACCTCGGAAGCATCCAATGAGGATCGCGGGCGAAGCTTTCGTCGGCTCAACGGATGACGGCGGCCTTGACGAGCACGAGCGCCGTCGCCGCCATGAGGGCCGCGACCGTCCACGCCGCGAGGCCGCGCGGACGTGGCCCCGTGCCGGAGACCTTTTGCCGGCGCATGGAGCAGCGCGTGAGGAGCAGGGGAGCTGCGACGTCGCGCGCCGAATCGGTGGACGACCACGCCTGGTCGTCGAGCGCGCCGTGCGCGCCTTCGGTCGCGGCGTGCCAAGCGGCGACCATCTCCTCGGCGTTCGCGAAGCGGCCCTCCACGCGCGCGCAGAATGCGCGGTCGAACCACGCGTCGAGCGCGCGGGGCAGATCCGGGCACGCCAGCGAAGGCTCCACGAACGCGCCCCTGCCGATCGAGAGGCACACGCCGGCGTAGGACGGACCGTCGAAGGGCAGCCGGCCCATCACGCACTCGTAGGCGACGACGGCGGCGGCCCACAGGTCTTCGTGGACGGAGCCTTCACCCCCCTCGCTCAGCTGCTCGGGGCTCATGTACGGCCCGGTTCCGACGACGGTCGCCGCGCCGTGCTCGGACGATATGCGCGGCTCGACGCCGGACGACGCGACCCCGAAGTCGACGAGGCGCACGTCGAGGTCGGCGTCCTCGCCGCACAGCATGATGTTGGCCGGTTTTATGTCGCGGTGGACGACGCCCTCGGCGTGCACCTCCGCGAGCGCCGACAGGAGGCGCTCCACGAGGACAAAGGCGATCGCGCGAGGCGGCGTCCCGTCCGCGTTGAACCGATCCGCGAGGCTGCCGCCGCCGACGTTCTCCATGACGGCGTAGGGCAAGCCCTGGTGTGTGCCGGAGCCGAAAAAACGCACCGTGTGCTCGGCGCGCAGGTTCTCGAGAATGCGCAGCTCACGCTCGAAGCGGGCGATTGCCAGCGGATCGTCCGCGAGCGTCGGGAGCATCATCTTCACCGCGACGAGCCGGCCACGGCTCCGGCCCAGCCACACCGTTCCCATGCCGCCGCGCCCGAGCAGCCCGAGGAGCTGAATGTCCTCCCCCACGATCGTGACGGCGTCCATGCCCGGCATGCGTGGTCATTCTGCAGACCGCATGCCACGGCGGAATTTTGCGAAAATGACGGGCTTTGGGGCGCCAGTGGTGCGGGGCATTCGTGCCTCATTGGGGCATGCCCGTGGTCGGATACGCTCCCATCTCCGCGCACTCACCGTAGTTTTTGGCGCCGGCGATCGATCGCGACGCGCCGTCACCGCAGAGGTCTCGCATGGTGATGGTCGACACCGCGGAGCCGGAGCTCCAGCACGCTTCCGCCGACGAGGTCGCGCGCCCGACGCGTCCATCGCACGCCATGCTCCGCGCGATCCTCACGGACATCGCGGCCGCCCCGACGCACCTTGGAGCGATCCTGACGAGCGCCCCCGCGGCGGCCATGGCGTTCGACTCCAAACGGCGCATCCTGTTCGCGAACGCGAGCGCCAGTCGGCTGTTCGGCTATCCGTTGGGTGAGATCGAAGGCCGCACGACGGACGCGCTCATTCCGGCGCGCTTGCGCCAGGCCGATGCGCCGCTCATGATCGCCGGAAGTGACGTGGTGCACGTCGAGCTGCCCGGCGTCCGGCGCGACGGCACGGAGCTCGACGTGGAGTGGGTGTTCGGGTCGGTCGTGATCGATGGGCAGGCCATCTTCGTCATGACCGTGCAGGATCGCGCCGTCAGCGACCGCGCGAACGAGGCGCTGCGCGCGAGTGAGGAGCGCTTTCGCCTCCTCATCGGAGGCGTGACGGAGTACGCGATCTTCGGCGTCGACCTCGCCGGCCGCGTCTCCAGCTGGAATGACGGCGCCGCGCGCATCATGGGTTACAGCGCCGATGAGGTCCTCCTTCAGCCCCATGACCGGTTCTTCACGCCGGAGGACCACGCGGCCGGAACGCCGATGAAGTTGCTCGCCGCCGCGGAGAGGGACGGCAGCGTCGAGATCAACGCGTGGCGCGTCCGCAAGGACGGCACGCGCTTTCCGGCGAGCGCTCTGCTGACGGCGCTGCGGACGCCGACCGGAGAGCTGCGCGCCTTCGTGCAGATCACCAGGGATTTGACCGAAAAGCTGCAGGCCGAGGATCTCGAGCGCCGGCTGGCCAGCGAGCGCGCCCACCGCGAGGCGGCGGAGGCCGCCGAGAAGAGGGTGCGCGCGAACGAGGAGCGCCTGCGGCGTCTGCAGCGCGTGACCGCCGCGCTCTCCGAGGCCGCGACGCCGTCCAACGTGGCGTCCGTGGTCCTCGATCAGAGCATGGCCGCGCTCGACGCCGCCGCCGGCGCCGTCTACCTGATGGCGGACGACGGCCTCGCCCTGGAGCTGCTCAAGCAGCGCGGCCACCCCGACTTGGACGCCTTCCGGCGGCTCCCCCTCGACACGTCCGCCCCGCTCTCGTCGGCCGTCCGGGAGCGGCGCGCGGACTTTTACGAGAGCTGCGAGGAGTGCGCGGCGCGCTTTCCCGCCTTTCGCGACGTCATCAGCTCCGGAGGCTTCGAGGCGTCCGTCGCGCTACCCCTGCAGACCCAAGGCGTCGTGCTCGGCGTCCTCGGCATTCGCTTTCGGGAGAAGCGCGCCTTCGACGCGAGCGACCGGTCGCTCATGATCACGTTGAGCGAGCTTTGCGCGCAGGCCCTCGAGCGCGCGCGCCTCTTGGCCGCCGAGAGCCGAGCGCGCGCGGAAGCCGAGTCGGCCAACCGCTCCAAGGACGAGTTCTTGGCGATGCTCGGCCACGAGCTCCGCAATCCGCTCGCGCCCATCGTGACGGCGCTGAGCCTGATGAAGCTGAGCTCGGCCGACGTTCACGTGAAAGAGCGCACGGTCATCGAGCGGCAGGTGGCGCACCTGGGTCGGCTGGTCGACGATCTGCTCGACGTCTCGCGGATCGCGCGAGGCAAGGTGGGGCTGAAGAAAACGCGCATCGAATTCGCCGAGGCGGTGGCCCGCGGCATCGAGCTGTCGAGCCCTCTCCTCGAGGAGCGACGGCAGCACCTTTCGCTCTCCGTTCCCGAGGGGCTCGAGCTCGACGGCGACGTGACGCGCCTCGCGCAGGTCGTCTCCAACTTGGTCACGAACGCGGCGAAGTACACGCCGCACGAAGGCCATATCGCCATCGCGGCCGTTCGCAGCGGCGATCGAATCGTCCTCACGGTGCGCGACGACGGGATCGGGATCGCCCCCGACATGCTTCCGCGCGTCTTCGACCTGTTCGCACAGGAGCGCCAGACCATCGACCGGTCGCAAGGCGGCCTCGGCCTTGGGCTCGCCATCACCAAGAGCGTCATCGGCATGCACGACGGGACGGTCTCCGCGTTCAGCGAGGGTCACGGGAAAGGCAGCGTGTTCACCGTGGACCTTCCGGCCGCGCCGTCCGCGCGCGGCGACGCGGCGATGCCTTCGACGCGTCACGGCCTGCCGCGCGCGTCGCGCCGTCGCGTGCTCGTCGTCGATGACAACGCCGACGCGGCCGACCTCCTGGCACACCTCCTCGGGTCCAAGGGCCACGAGGTCGTGGTGGCGACGGACGCGCCGCAGGCGCTGGAGCTCGCCGCGGAGTTTCATCCGGAGGTCGCGCTCCTCGACATCGGGCTGCCGGTCATGGACGGCTACGAGCTCGCGCGCCGCCTGCGCATTCAGAACAGCGACGTGCGTCTGATCGCGGTCACCGGCTACGGCCAGGAGCGAGATCGCACGCGCTCACGGGCGGCCGGGTTCGACGCACACATGGTCAAGCCCGTCGACCCGCTCGCGCTCGCCGCCGCGCTCGAGTGACGCCGCCGCGCGGACGATGGACAA